>CAZUCT010000034.1:0-27427 GCA_964619285.1 uncultured bacterium
TTACTACGAACTACGACTAAAGTCGTTACTACGAACTACGACTAAAGTCGTTACAATGCGGTATAATAAAAACAAAGACTGTAAATCTAAGGGGTGCGGGGCGTCGGTCGGGGGGGAGATGGGATACTGATTTAGATTTTAGATGGCCCATTTCTCCGTTTAATTAACAATTAATAATTAACAAAAAATCAAATGGCATCTCAAAAAAATGACCCAAAATCAGAGTTTTTTGCTAATATTTTAGTGGCGGACGATAGCGCCGCTAATTTGCGTTTGTTAGGGCAGATTTTGAGAGAACGCGGGCATAAAATTAGACTGGTGCGAGAAGGGAAATTTGCGATAAAGTCTGCCCTGGCAGAACCGCCAGATTTAATCTTACTAGATGTTATGATGCCGGGATTGGATGGCTATGAAGTTTGTTCTCAATTAAAAGCCAATCCAAAAACTAAAAATATACCCGTTATTTTTCTGAGCGTCAAAGGAGAAGTATTCGATAAAGTTAAAGGTTTTGCCGTGGGTGGAGTAGATTATATTACTAAACCTTTTGCCCCCGAAGAAGTAACGGCCCGTATCGAGAAGCAACTGAAAATCTGGCGGCTGTTGCAAGAACTGAGAGAACAAAATAACTGGCTCCAAGAGGAACTTCAACAGTTGCAGCGAGCGGGAGTGGAACTCGCCAACAGCAATTTTAATCCTTTGGAGCTAGAAGAGTTGAGCCGGCGGGCAAACGAACGGATCGATTTGTTAAACCAGGCAAACGATCGCCTCCAACAAGAAATCGCCACCAGAGAAAAAGAATTGCCAGAGCGATCGCAACTGGAAAGGGAACTGATGGAGCAGAACGATCGCTTGCAAGAAGCGGAGAAAACCGCCAGCAGGCGAGAACGAGAGTTTAGATCCCTAGTCGAAAACGCTCCAGACCTAATTTTGCGGCTAAATCGCCAGTGTCGGTATTTATACGTCAATCCCAAGTTTGCTCGGGAAGCGGGCAAGTCGGCGGCAGAAATCGTCGGTAAAACTATTCGAGAGTTGGAAGCGAACCCGGAGTTAGTTTGCCTCTGGGAGAAAACGGTTAGGGATGTCTTCGAGACGGGCTCGGAAATAGCGATCGAGTTTGAAACCCCTGCCAAAGACGGGGCGAAGTATTATTCTGCGAGGGTAGTGCCGGAGTGGGGAGAGAGCGCTGCAGTAGAGTCGGTGCTAGGAGTGGTTCGAGAGCTGGGCGATCGCAAGGGGGCCGAAGAAAAAATCCGCCTGCTCCTGCGAGCGAGCCAAGGGATTAACTCTGCTGCCGACGTCGATAGCGCCTTGGCAGCTATTCTGGATTTAATCTGTCGGGCCATCGACTGGACTTGGGGAGAGGCTTGGAAGCTATCAAAAGACGGCGCAGTTTTAAAAGCCAGCGGCGCTTGCTATGCCTGGGATTCGAGTTTAAGCAAATTCCAACAAAGTAGCGAAGGGATAACCTTCGCTCCCGGGGAAGGGCTCCCGGGGCGAGTTTGGTTGAAGGGAAAGTCGGAATGGCTCCAAAAAGTAGATACCCTCGACGAAAAAGTTTTCTTGCGGCGGGAAGCGTTAGCGGCAGTCGGACTTAAAACAGGTTTGGGAGTTCCGGTTATTGCCGACGGGCGGGCGGTGGCAGTTTTAGTTTTTTTTAAAAATGCTTCGCTTCCCAAGGATTGCCAGTTAATAGAGCTCGTGGAGGCTATAGCTTCTCAGTTGGGGGGGGCGATCGAAACCAAACAAGCACAACAAGCTTTAATGTTAGGGGAAGAGCGCTTGCAGCTCGCCATCGAGGGGAGCGAGTTGGGGATTTGGGATTGGAATATCGAGACGGGAGAAACTTATTACTCCTTCCAGTGGAAGAAAATGCTCGGTTACGAAGACGAGGATATAGAAAATAGTTATAAATCTTGGGCGAGACTGGTACACCCGGAAGACTTACCCGGAGCTAGGAGAGCTTTAAATGCTTGCTTGCGGGGAGAAACTCCAACCTACGAAGCGGAATTTAGGATGCGATCGCGTTCTGGGGAGTGGAAGTGGATTTTAGCTCGGGGCAAGCTGGTAGAATGGAACTCCCAAGGCAATCCCCTGCGGATGGCCGGAACTAATAAAGATGTGAGCGATCGCAAGGAGGCCGAAATCGCTCTGGCAGCGCAAATGAGGCGAGAAAAGCTAGTTAGTGCGATTTTAGAGCGCATTCGCTCCTCTCTGAATTTAGAGGAAATTCTCAAAACTGCGGTCGTTGAAATCCGGAAGTTTTTAGAGAGCGATCGCGTTTTAATCTATCGTCAGATGCCCCCAAGCGCCAGAATTCCCATCATCGAATCGGTGGCCTCGGGGGCGATCGCCATTGGCGACATCGTTTTTCCCGAGGAAAGGTTTCCCGGGGAAAGTACGGAGTTTTACGGGCGCGGAGAGGTTTTTGTCGTCGAAGATATAGACAAAGCCGAAATATCCTCGAAACAAGCCGATTTTTTGCGCCACTCTGGAATTAAAGCCAAACTCGGCATCCCCATTTTGAAAGATAGGGAACTTTGGGGATTAATTGCGGTTCACCAATGCCGCTCGGCGAGGGAGTGGCAGGCCGTCGAGATCGAATCCCTCAAACAAATTTCCGTCCAGCTAGCGATCGCCATCCAACAATCGACCCTCTACGAGCAAGCCCAAGCCGAAATTTGGGAGCGCGCGACCGCAGAAAAAGCCCTGCTAGAAAGCCAGCGCTTCGTGCAGCAAATAGCGGATACTTCTCCCAACCTTTTATATATTTTTGACATGGAGCAGCAACGCAACATTTATACCAACCGCGAGCTGGCGCAACTTCTCGGTTATACGCCAGAGGAAATTCGAGGAATGGGCGATAAATTATTGGCAACAATAGTGCATCCCGAAGATTTCGCAACTTTGCCGGAACATTACGAAATTTTATACGCTGCTAAAAATAACGAAATTATAGAGTTTGAATATCGCGTGAGAAACGCTAAAGGAGAATGGCGCTATCTTCTCGGTAGGGAAACAATATTTGCCAGAACTGCGGAAGGCAAGCCAAAACAAGTTCTCGGCACCGCATCGGATATTACTGCCCTCAAGGAGACGGAAGCGGCCCTGCGGGAAGCGGTAAAGCGGGAAAAAACCTTGGCTTTTGCTTTCCAGAGGATACGTCGATCGCTCCACCTAGATACCATCTTTGCAGCCGCCACCGAAGAACTGCGCTTGGCCCTACAATGCGAGCGTGCGGCCATCTATCGTTTCAATGCCGACTATACCGGGGAATATGTGGCAGAGTCGGTGACAAAAAAAGAGTTTGCGGTCATGTTACCAGAAGCAACTAGCCCCGGACGAAGCTTGCGCATCGAACCAGATGAAAATAACTATCTAGATACTTTCTTAAAATATCCCCAAAAGTGGTACGATAGTTACTTAAAAGAAACCGAAGCTGGCGCTTTCAAGTCCCTAGGTGCATATTGCTTAGTGACTGCTGACATCTACGAAAAGAATTTTACTGGCTGTTATCTGGAGCAGCTAGTGAAATACGGAATTCGCGCTTATATTATCGTTCCCATTTTTTGCGGCTCCAAACTCTGGGGGCTGCTGGCCGCTTACCAAAATTCTGGTCCCAGGCAGTGGAAAAGAAGCGACGAAAAAATTACAGCGGAAATCGGCCATCAATTAGGAGTGGCAATACAACAGGCGGAATTGCTCGAACAAACTAAGAAACAGTCGGAATCTCTCGAACGAGCGGCCATAGCCGCCGATGCGGCCAACCGGGCCAAAAGCGAGTTTCTAGCTTCCATGAGCCACGAATTGCGCACCCCCCTCAACGCGATTCTGGGCTTTACCCAACTGATGAATCGCGATCGCACCCTCAGCCCCCAACACCAGGAACAATTAAAAACTATCAACCGTGCGGGAGAACACCTCCTGGCATTGATTAACGACATTCTGGAAATGTCGAAAATAGAAGCCGGTCGCACTACCTTAAATGAAAGCAACTTCAATTTAACTTCTATGCTGGAAAACCTCGAAAGTATGCTGGAACTGAAAGCAAGGTCGAAAGGTTTGGAGTTGAAGTTCGAGCTCGCCCCCGACCTGCCCCCAGTAATAAAAGCCGATGAAGGTAAATTACGTCAGGTTTTAATTAACATTTTGGGCAACGCTATCAAGTTTACCCAACGGGGGTGGGTAAGCTTGCGAGCTAAAGTCGAAAAAAGCGAACGTCCCTACTTCCAGTTGCGATTTGAAATAGAAGATACCGGCCCCGGTATTGCTGCAGAAGAAATGGAGCTGCTCTTCGAGCCCTTCGGACAAACTAAAACCGGTCGGGAGTCCCAGCAAGGGACCGGTTTGGGCTTGCCCATCAGCCACAAATTTGTGGAAATGATGGGAGGAGATATCCAGGTAAGCAGCACGGTGGATAAAGGCAGCGCGTTTAGTTTCGATATTCGGGTAATTGGCTCTGATGTTAGGGACTTTCGGAACGAACTCTCTCAAAGAAGGGCGATCGCTCTGGCAGATACAGGGAAGAAACGTCGCATTTTAATAGCTGACGATCTTGCTAACAACCGTCAGTTTTTGGTAGCGCTTTTGACTTCTCTCGGTTTTGAGGTCCGGGAAGCAGAAAACGGCAAGGAAGCATTGAGGTTGCGATCGAGTTGGGAACCAGATCTAATCTTAATGGATATGCGGATGCCGATGATGGACGGTTACGAGGCTGCCAAACGAATTAAGGCAAGCGAGAGAAATACTATCGTTATTGCCTTAACTGCCAGCGCCTTCGAGGAAGACCGTCAAAAAATTTTGGCCGCAGGTTGCGACGATTTCTTGGGCAAGCCTTTCCGAGAAGAGGTGCTGTTGGAAAAAATAGCAGAGCATTTAGGAATTGAATATATATACGAAGGAGACGACGGGCTCTCCCAAGAGTCAAACAAAACTCCTGAGAAAATTTGCACGACTTCTGATATAATAGAATACTTGTCCAAAATGCCCGAAGATTGGGTTTTGCAGGTTCGCTATGGGGCTTCCCAGGGCACCGAGGATGCTATCTTGGAACTATTGGATCGGGTTCCTGTCGAACTGGCTCCTTTAGCTAGAGCTTTAGAAGATTTAGCTAATGAGTTCCAATTTGAAACGATCGTGGAATTGACCGAAATGGCTAATTGTTAATTATTAAAAGAGAAAAAATGAACCAAAAGCTCGAATTACAAGGAAAAGATATCTTAATTGTTGACGATACCCCAGACAACCTGCGGGTTTTATCTTCCATACTGGCAGATCGCGGCTGTAAAGTCCGCAAGGCTTTGTCGGGTAAAATGGCTTTGACTATCTGCGAAACGACTTTGCCCGATTTAATTTTACTTGATGTGATGATGCCGGAAATGGACGGTTACGAAACCTGTCGAAAGTTAAAAGCGCGTTCGGAAAGTGGCAAGATTCCAGTTATTTTTATTAGCGCCCTCAACGAGGCAATGGATAAGGTAACAGCTTTTGAGGTGGGGGGCGCCGATTATATTACCAAACCTTTTCAGGTAGAAGAGGTGGCAGCCAGAATCGTTCATCAACTCACTATTACCCAGTTGACCCAGGAACTCAAAAGGTCTAACGCCGAACTCGAACAATTTGCTAGTATCGTATCCCACGACCTGCAATCTCCTCTTGCTGGAATGGTGACTTTGGTAGAATTAATGCAACAAGAATACGCAGGGGTTCTCGATGAAGGCGGAAAAAATTTCTTAGAGGAAATCGCGGCAACGGGCAACAGGATGTCTAGGTTGATTCAAGATTTGCTGGCATATTCGAGAATAAATGCAAAGCCGTTAGAGTTTGAATCGGTAAACTGCAATCTAATCTTACAAGAAGTGCGTGCTAATTTGTTTTTCGACGTTTCTGCTAGCGGTGCTAAGATTGTTTCTGGAGAGTTACCGATGGTAAAGGGCGATCGCACCCAACTCCTACAACTTTTTCAAAATCTGATAAGCAATGCTATTAAGTTCTGCCGCCCGGAGGTAACTCCTGAAATTGAAGTCTCGGCTACAGCTAAAGAAGACCAATGGCTGATAGCTATCCGCGATAACGGCATCGGCATACCGACAGATAAACTGGAGCGGGTTTTTGAAGTGTTCCACCGACTTCACTCCTCAAAAGAATACCCCGGCCACGGTATCGGTTTGACTACTTGCCAAAAAATCGTCCGACGTCACGGCGGTCGAATTTGGGTAGAATCTCGATCGGGAGAAGGCACTACCTTTTTCTTCACTATACCTTGCACAATTAAGCATTAATCACTAACCATGAAAGACTACAAAGCAAATATTCTGGCGGTCGACGATACTGCAGATAACCTGCGGGTTTTGTCGCAAATGCTGGCAGGAGAAGGCTATAAAGTTTTTAAAGCCTTAAACGGCAAGATGGCTCTCATGGCTTGCCAAAGCAATCCACCAGACCTAATCCTCCTCGACGTGATGATGCCGGAGATGGACGGTTACGAGGTTTGTCGTCGTTTGAAAGAAGACGAGAAAACTCGCGAGATTCCGGTGATTTTTTTGAGCGCCCTTAGCGACGTTGACGCTAAAGTTAAAGCTTTTGAGACGGGAGGAGTGGATTACATTAGCAAACCTTTCCAAGATGCGGAAGTTTTCTCCCGCGTAGAAACTCATTTAAAATTGTCCCGACTCCAAGCAAGCCTCCAAGAACAAAATAGTTTGCTCCAAGAGGAAATTAAAGAACGCCAGAAGGCAAAAGAAACTTTAGAAATAAGCAAGGAAAAACTGGAAAAAGCTCTCAGGGAATTGCAAGGGGCCCAAGTCCAGTTAGTTCAAAACGAAAAAATGGCCGCTTTAGGTCAATTAGTAGCGGGAGTTGCCCACGAAATCAACAACCCAGTCAGTTTTATCTATTCTAACCTCAGCAGCGCCAGTGAATACATCGAAGATTTGTTCTCGTTAATCGAGATTTACCGCCAGGAATATCCCCAACCGACGGCGATGGTTCGAGAAACTATCGACGAGATCGAGCTCGATTTTCTGGTGGAAGATTTGCCAGATATCTTGGAATCGATGCACCGAGGAGCGGATCGCATCAAAGCGATCGTCTCGTCTTTAAAAAATTTCTCTCGCTTGGACGAGACCGAACTAAAAACCGTTGACATCCACTCCGGCATCGACAGCACTTTGGCGATTTTGCAGCATCGTCTCGAAAAAATCGAGCTTATCAAAAATTACGGAGATTTGCCTCCGGTTAATTGTTACGCCCGGCAGCTCAACCAGGTTTTTCTACATTTATTGAATAACGCGATCGATGCTTTGTCGGGAGTTTATCAAAGTATCCCCGAAAAGATGTCAGAAGATTTTGCTCCCACTATTAGAATTACTACAGAAAAAGCAGGCGAAAATACTGTTTCGATCCGGATCGCTAATAACGGTTCGGACATTTCCGAGTCGGTGCGATCGCGCTTGTTCGATCCCTTTTTTACTACTAAACAAGTGGGGAAAGGCACGGGTTTGAGTTTATCTATTTGCTATCAAATTATCGTTCGACAACACGGCGGGAACATCGCCTGTTGTTCTCAACCCGAAGGAGGAACGGAATTCGCGATCGCCATTCCAGTCCGTCAAGCAGATAATCGGTAATGGGTACGTCAACGTTCAACTTTGGCAGTAACGACATACCACATATTATCTGGCAAAGTTCGTCTCTGAAGAAACTCGACTTCTAGCTCGTGTTGCTGGCAAATTTCAACCTCGCGAAAACCTTTGTCCGCCAACCACCTTTTCATCTCCCAAGCATACATACCAAATAAAAACGGTTCCCCAATTTCTCGGAGCGTCTCTATCTGAGAGCTGATACCGGGAACTAGAGCGTTCTCGAAGGTCATCAGGGGAGAGCAAGCGTCAAAGACGAGAACCGAGCCAGGTGCCATTTTTGCTCGCAGAAAATCTAAAACGTTAGAAACGCTCTCTCGCTGCAGGTAATAGCTGACTCCCTGCCATATATATGCCGCAGGCCGGCCGGGCTCGAAACCAGATTCTGCGATACTATCGAGGTCATCTCGATTGAAATCGAGGGGAACTAGGGTTAAACCAGAAGGAATCTCGCCGAGTTTTTCCAGCAAACAACTTCTTTTCTCTTCAATAGTTTTAGGTAAATCGATTTCAAAAGTTGAAATCGAGTTTTCCTGTATGGCGGAAAGGCGAAAAAATCTGGTGTCGTATCCAGAACCCAGAAAGAGAATTTGTTTGCAACCTGCAGCGATCGCTCTTTCAATCGCGCGATCGCCATATTTCTCTCTCAAAATAACGTAATAATAAGCGATTTTTTTAAAATGCTCGGTATCGTTCTTTGGTGGGGCATCAAAGTTGGGAGGATTTTCTCGAAAATCTTTGACGACAGTTTCATCAAAGAACCAGCTCAGGTATTCATCCCGGAAAAGCACTTCTTTCTGAAACTGATGGGCGAGTTTCAGCATAGCAGTTCCTTTATTGGTAGATTGTTTGAAATCGACGTTCATCAGCAATTAACAATTAACAATTCGCTGAAACAGAAACCCGGTTTTTTTGACAATACCAACGCGGGCATCGAGATTTAAGAAACCGGGCGCAAGCAGAAATTACCCGGTTTCACGCGGGCGAGGAACGCCATTTTCTTGTAGGTATTTTTATTTTGGCGAAGGTATTGTTTGAAAAACCGGGTTTCTTGAGTTTGGTTTTTTTTGAAAAACCGGACTTCACAGCCCGGCTCTCTAGCTACTGCATTTTATGCTATCCTGATTAAAGTTGATTCAGGATAACGTGCAAATATGGCAGTCAAAGTAGGAGATGTCGCTCCCGACTTTACCTTAAAATCTCAAAACGGTTCCGAAGTCAGCCTCTCTGACTTCCGGGACAAAAAAAACGTAGTCGTTTATTTTTATCCCAAAGACGACACCCCCGGTTGCACCAAGGAAGCCTGCGCCTTTCGCGATAGCCATCAAGTCTTCCAGGATGCCGGTGCTGAAGTGATAGGCATTAGCGACGACTCCCCCGAGTCCCACAAGCAGTTCGCTGCTAAATACAATCTCCCTTTTACCCTTTTAAGCGATACTGGAAGTAAAGTCAGAAAGTTGTATGAAGTTCCAGCAACTCTTTGGATTTTACCGGGAAGGGTAACTTACGTTATCGACAAAGAAGGTGTCGTGCGGCACGTCTTTGATTCCATGCTTAATTTCAACGCTCACGTTGAAGAAGCCCTTAAAACTTTGCAAGCTATATAGGAAGGCAAGAGGCAAGAGCAGGGTTGCGGCGAATGATGCAGCCCTGCTTTTAAAGTTATCGTTCCCTAAATTATGCCAGATTTTACCTTTTGTGCGGCTTCGTCGCTGCCGTGAGCGATATGACCGTTCTGGGTCTGGGTGTGACCGTTGCCCGGACGGGGTTGAATCAAGCCGTAGCCGCCGTGGTGGTAGCGCTTGTAGATGACATTAAGTTCCTCGGTTTCCGCGTTGCGGAACATATAGAAATCGTGGTCGATTAACTGTAATTGTTCCAAGGCTTCTTCCAGTGTTATTGCAGGCATGGCAAAATACTTAGTCCGTACTACTTCCTTGGGAAGTTCTGGAGCGCGATCGCCTATCAAATCTTCAACTATCGGCTGTTTCTCAACTTGCTGTTCTACTATCTCTACTAGCTCTACAGCTTTGTCTTTATTATTTTTAGCTTTTCGTTTTTCTTTATACTTGCGGAGTTGGCGAGCAATTTTATCCGCCACCAAATCAATGCTCGCGTAGAGATTCTCGCTGCTTTCTTGAGCGCGAATTACCGTGCCGTTGGCATAGATAGTAACTTCTGCCGCCTGTTTGGGAGTTATCCGTGGATTCTTTGCTACTGATAGATGTACGTCCACCTCCGTTGTCAGTTGTTGAAAATGACTGACCGCTTTTTCTATTTTTTGATGGACGTATTCGCGAATTGCTTCCGTGATTTCTATATTTTTACCGTGGATAACAAGCTTCATAAATTTCCTCCCTGAAAATCTGGGCTTTTTGTTCTGTAGGGTAATCAGTAAATCTATCTAGTTATTTCTATCCACATCAGATTTACCAAACTATTTTACCAAACTATTTTGCTTGAGGGACTCAAGTCTTTTTTTTTGCCCGGGGCTAATTTGGGTCTAACCCGCCCTGGTTTCCCTTAGTTTTTTCGTAATTGTCTGTTTTTCTGTTTTTCTGTTTTTCTGTTTTTCTGTTTTTCTTTCTACCTTGCTTTCCGACTGCTAACTTAATTGTATCATCTCTTACAGGCTGGAACTGCATTAATTTTTTAACTCTTTTTTTTTAGGTCTGATTTTTCAGAGCTGAATCTGTCGATCGCCCACCGATTAATTTTCAGCAGGCTTTCTCCTTTTTTGCTTCTTTTATTACCTTAGCATTTTGTGTTCTAACCGACATAATCTCTTTAAAATAGTTTGCATAGCTTGACAATTCTTAACGTATTTTTGCAGATCCCTTAGGTTCAAACTGCGATTTTTATCGATTTTTTTAAGAATTCCTCCCTTAGTTTTAGATTATAGACTCCCACTCATACTCAGACCCCACCTCGTCATGACCGATAGCAAAAACCTCAAACCCCTCCCCTGCAAGCTGTTTGATTGTGGATTAGTTCCCTACTCCCTGGCCTGGGAATGGCAGCGATCGCTCGTCCAACAGCGCCGCGAGCAACCAAAATTAGAGGATGTCCTAATTTTCTTAGAACATCCTCCGGTTTACACCCTGGGACGAGGGGCAAAATTGGACTTTCTCAAATTCGATCCCGCCGCCGAAAACTACGAGCTCCACCGAGTCGAACGGGGCGGCGAAGTAACCTACCATTGTCCCGGTCAACTGGTAGGCTATCCCATTCTCAATTTGCGCCGCTACCGCCAAGATCTCCACTGGTACTTGCGCCAGCTTGAAGAAGTATTACTGAGAGTATTAGCAGCTTGCGGGCTGGAAGGCCAACGCTATGAAGGTTTGACCGGAGTTTGGCTGGAGGGACGAAAAGTAGCGGCCATCGGCATCAAAGTCAGCCGTTGGATTACCATGCACGGGTTTGCCTTAAACATAAATCCCGACCTCCAGGGTTTCGATCGCATCGTCCCCTGCGGCATAGTCGATAAACCGGTCGGCAGTTTAGCTCAATTTATCCCCGGAATCGAGCGCGATCGCCTCCAACCTTTAGTGGCCTCTGCCTTTGCAGAAGTATTTGGGATAGAAATCGTAGAGGAACGGCCAAGAAACCCGGTTTTTTGAAAAAACCGGGTTTCTGAGAATACTAATAGCAACGGTTTTTTTTTGGCCCCTAAAAAGGAATAGGATCGTAATCATCTGCCCCCTCATCTTCTTCCGAGGCCGAGGGTTCCGTTGGGGGCTCCCCATAAAACTCCTCATCATCATCGGCGAATCCACTATTACCCCCTCCTCCTTGACTGCCGGCAGGAGGGCGGCGAGATTCCAGAGACACGACATTGCTATTATAATTATCGTCTTCCTGGGGCGAGGAAATTTCCCTGGCATCTTCTCGATTAGAAACCCGATTAGCGCCCCCATCCTGGCCCTCTAATTCTAGTAGGCTGTAAATTTTAGAGGCAGTTAATTCCGCTCGTTTTTCCTTAAAACCTTCCCGTCTTTCAATAACGTTCATCGTTAAGCTGCCCTCAATAATAATGCGATCGCCAGCTCGATATTTTTCGCTTACTTCTTGACCTAGAGTCCGCCAGGCGATCGCTTTCAAAATAGCCGGTCGCGAATCTTTGCCCAAATTAGAAAACTGTACCTGCATCTCAGCAATAGGAATTTGACCGTCTGCAGTATATCGTAGTTGGGGATCGCTAATCAGCTCCGCCATCAAAATGCAACTATTCATTGTAATTCTGGGTAATTGGTAATGGGCAATTAACAATTCTCAATTGACAGTTCTCAATTTTACTCTTGTTCCATCCGGTCTCCCGTCAAACAAATATTAACAAAATCGTGAATAATATTGCGATACTTCCTCAAATTCTCCTCGGCCCAATGAGCATCTTCGCTATTAGCGTAAATATGTACCAAAGGTTCTCCTGCATCTGGGAGAACCAAGAGCCAGTTTTCGCTTCCCGGAGAAACTATTTTCACTCCATCGATTAGTTCTAATTTTTCCGGCGAATTAATTTCCACCAGATAGCGCATTAAAGAACCCTTAACCGTCCAAGGACAGCGAATCGTGTAACTGCGATGAGTTACTCGGGGTAAATCTGCGGTAATTTGTCCTAGCGATCGCTCTTGAATAGTCATCATTTCTATCAACTTAGCCACGCAGAACATCGCATCAAAACCCGGATGCAATTGAGGGAAAATAAAACCCATATCCCCACTACCGCCAATAGTAACATTTCGAGTAGTTTGACAAGCTTCCATCAAAGCCGTTGGATTGGCCTTAGTTCTAATCGCCTTTCCATCGTGACGGCGGGCAATTTGTTCGATAGCTGAAGAAGCATTTACTGGAACCACCACCGTACTTCTAGGATTAGCAGTCAGCATCAGACTTACCATCAGGGCCGTCAGCATTTCACCCCTAATGGGACTGCCCGCTTCATCCACCAAAATAAGCTGTTCTCCATTAGCAGAAACCTGAACCCCAAAAGTAGCTTTTAGGGCCTCCACCACCCGCCCCAATTGATCTAGCAAACTCTCCTTTTCTTCCAAAGAAACAGACGCTTGCTTCAAACTAGCATTTAGCACCACCGCATCGCAACCAAACTTACCTAAAAGCAAAGGCAATATCGCCCCAGAAACAGCATAAACATAATCTATTACCACCTTAGATTTACTGTTTTGAACTGCCCCCACATTGAGATATTTTTCAAAACCCCTAGAATAAGCATCCAGCAATTGATTGCTATAAACCATATTGCCGATATCTTGAATTTGCGCCCGGCGCAAGTCTTCTTTAAAATAAGCGCCCTCTATTTTTTTCTCCTTAGACTTAGAGATATTAATTCCCTTTTCGTCAAAGAATTCGATTAAAATTTGGTCCGAGCGATCTGGCGAGAGACGAACGTGAATTCCCCCGGCGACTCCCTGAAAAGAAACTACAGAACGAGCGATCGGAATCGCAGTAGATTCAAAGTTTACCACGTTAATTCCCACGGACATCAAACCTGCAATTAAAGAGCGGGAAACCATGCGAGAAATACTGCGTTGGTCCCGAGAAACCGACACCGAAGCGCCCGGTTTTAAAGTCGAGCCATAAGCGGCCCCCAATTTAACAGCAAATTCTGGCGTAATGTCGATATTAGCTAATCCTTGAACCCCCCGTTGACCGAAAAGATTTCTGTGAGCGGTAGTACCCCAAATTAAATTAATATTAAGGATGGCCCCGGATTCTACTCTCTTGCTCGGCCAGACGCGGACGCTGGGACTTATTTTCGCTTCTTCTCCCACCATCGAAAGAGAGCCCACCACCGCACCTTCCAAGATTTGAGCCCGACGATCTACCCGAGCGCCCCGGCAAATAATGCAGGCCCGCAAATTCGCATCTTCTCCTACAATGCCCCCATTCCAGACTATGGGACGTTTGAGAGTGGCATCGGCCCCTACAGAAACGTTATCTCCAATAACTGTCCCGGCCTTTATTTTTACTCTCGGACCTATGCGGCAGTTATCCCCAATTAAGACTGGGGTTTCAATTTTAGCGCTGCTGTCGATATAAGTATTTTCTCCCAACCATAGCCCGGTCGCGCGCTCTTTATAGGGAAAATCAATTTTTACCTTACCCCGCAGGGCATCGTATTGAGCTTGTCTGTAAGCATCCAAATGACCGACATCGCACCAATAACCTTCGGCCACAAACCCGTACATCGGTTCTCCTTTATCCAACAGCAAAGGAAATAATTCTTTAGAAAAATCTGACTCTTTTTCTGCTGGCAAATAATCCAGAACTTCTGGTTCCAAAATATAGGTACCGGTGTTCACCGTATCGGAAAAAACTTCGCTGCTGGAAGGCTTTTCTAAAAATCTTTTAATCCGTTGGTTTTCATCGGTAATTACTACTCCAAATTCGATGGGGTTGGGAACCCGAGTTAATACTAAAGTAGCTTTTGATTGTTTGCGGCGATGAAATTCGAGAGCCGCACTCAGGTCGAAATCTGTAATCGTATCGCCGCTAATTACTAAAAACGTATCGTCTAAAAGTTCGGCAATATTTTTCACGCAACCTGCGGTTCCTAAAGGTCGATCTTCCTCGACGGCATAAGTCATTTGAACTCCAAATTGACTCCCGTCTTGGAAATATTCCCGCATTACGTCTGGCAAATAATGTAATGTGGCGATAATTTCCCTAATATTATGCCGTTTGAGTAAATTGATGATATGTTCTGCTATAGGACGGTTTAACACTGGGACCATTGGTTTGGGTAGGTCGCAGGTTAGGGGCCTTAACCTGGTTCCCGAACCTCCTGCCATTAAAACTGCTCGCATAGTTCCTCCTTGCTTCCTTGGGGCTGCTTGCTTTTTGTCGCTCTTCTTTATCTTAGTATGGCCTGGGCCTAGAATTATTTTTTCTACCTTCAGAGAGATTGCGATTTAATTAAGTCTCTGAAGGCGGTTGATTTCTCCGGTTAATTCAACCGAAAGAGAAGTATTGCTGGCGACTGGCGACGAGCTAGCGCCCAAGCTAGTTGGCATGGTAAGATCTCTGTCATACCTATTAGGATTAAAGGTTAGGATTAAAGGTTAGGGGCCACGAGAAGAAAGTTGATTCCTAAGTCGATTCCTAATAAATATGAAAAAATAGGGATTGAAATTTTGCAGATAATTAATCTCAAATGGTTACTTTAATTGGTTTAGTATTGCTAGGTGCTTATGGTTTTGGTATTTGGAAGTTCTGGAGAGGCTTCGAGCAGACCAATTTTAATAAAAGCTTCCAAAATCGCCTGCTTTTGTCTCTTTTCTGGCCCGTACTTCTAATCGGGAATAAGTCTTACCGTCAAAATTTTAACAAAGCCCTCAAAGGATCGAAACGTTATTAAAAAAAATCCCGTGTCTTCAAAAAGCGATCGCCAAAATTTAACTAACCCCAGTCAAGGCCACTGGTTCGCTACTCATCAATCTGATGAGTGGCTGTCTTTATTGAAGGCCGTACAGTCTCGCTTTAACCGAGAGTATCTTGGAGAAGCGATCGAGTTGCCCCCAGAAGTCGAAGCGATGCCGATTTTTCAAGAAAGGGCCGCCGGTACTCTCCAAGAAAAACTGGTTTCCCCTTTTTGGGACATTGCTAAACTTAAGAAAAATTGGCACTGTTTGGATATTGGTTGCGGGGTTAGTTTTTTGATTTACCCTTGGCGAGACTGGGAGGCTTTTTTTTACGGCCAAGAAATTTGTAGCGCGGCCCAAGAATTGCTGAACTCCCGAGGCCCCCAACTTAATAGTAAGTTGTTTCGCGGCGTGAAGTTGGGCCCGGCCCACGAGTTACAGTACGAGGATGGCCAGTTTGATTTGGCGATCGCGACCGGTTTTAGCTGTTATTATCCTCTGGATTATTGGGCCGCCGTTCTGCAGGAGGTCAAGCGGGTTCTCAAACCGGAGGGGCAATTTGTTTTTGATGTCCTCGATGTGGAACGACCTTTAGCCGAAAATTGGGCCATCTTAGAAACTTATCTCGGGGCCGAAGTTTTTTTGGAGTCCCTTGCGGATTGGGAAAAAACAATTAAGTCCGCCGGGGCGAAAATTCTCAAGCGCCAATCTGGGGAGTTGTTGAAATTGTATAAGGCGAGTTTTAGTGGTTAATTGTTAATTGCCTACACTCCACTGGAGGACTGGGTTTCTGATAGGAGCCGATGGTAGACCAGAAACCGGGTTTTTTGAAAAAACCCGGTTTCTCACATCTCCCCGAGCGATCGCACTCTTATTTATCGGCGATTAAATTCACAATCAAATCGTATTCAAAATTATTCAAACAGCGAGATATCGCGTCAGCTAAAGGCATATCTATCTGCCGAATTTGCTTCACCACCGATGTCATAACCTCGAGTTCCAAACTAAGAATAGCCATTTCCAAATTAGCCATCAAGTCGGGAGACAACTTCTCTCGGACATAAGCCGCCGTCAGTACCCTGGATGAATCTACCTCGGATTTATCCACTATGGCAGAATCCTCATAAATATAACGCACTCCCAAATGTTTGGCCATCGTCTCAAAAATCTCCGACTCCCGGAAAGGCTTGCGCATAAAATCATCGCAACCCACCGACAATACCACGGCCTTTTCCTCCTCTAAAATGCTAGCAGTCAAAGCAATTATAGCTGTAGCCTGTCCTTTTGTCGAAGACTTAATTACTTGACTGGCCTCATAACCGTTCATCACCGACATCCGCAGATCCATCCAAATTAAATCTGGTTCCCAACTCTCCCAAACTTCCACAGCTTCTCGACCGTTACTTGCTTCTTTAAGTTCAAAACCCAAAGGATTTAACAATTTAATTAATAATTGCCTGCTTTCCCATTTATCGTCAACAATTAAAATTTTATAGCGAGGTTGATTTGGTTCTAGGGCAATTACATTATGACTCAATTTTTGAGCCTGAATGCTGCTTGCTTCTACCACAGTGGCGATGATATTAAACTTAAAAATAGTACCGCGCCCCACTTGGGAAGTAACTGTCATTTCACCTCCCATTAATTCCACAAAATTCCGCGAAATTGGCAAGCCCAAACCGGTTCCTTCTTGAGATTTTTTGCCTGTAGAAGTTTGGACGAAAGCTTCAAACAAACTATCTAATTCTTCCGGGGCTATACCCGCACCAGTATCTTCTACTTCAAAGCTAATAGATACTTTTGAATTAGCAGTTGTTTCTGGCTGAGTTATTACTCTGACAAAAACGCCTCCTTTTTCAGTAAATTTGATGGCATTATTAATTAAATTTATCAAAATTTGACGTAATTTTACTTCGTCGCTGTTAAGATACCGAGGTACCTCGTCGCTGCGTTCTATTAATAATTGCAATCCTTTATCTTCGGCTTTGAAAGACAGCAGCTCTTCTACGTCGTCCAGCAGGCGATAAAGGTCGAAATTATTTTCGTTTAAAGTAGTGCGTCCGGCTTCGATTTTTGATAAGTCTAAAACTTGATTAATTAGGGTTAATAAATGTTCGCCGCTGCGGTTAATAATACCGAGATTTTCTTGATATTCTTTAGGCAAGGCTCGACCGCGATACATCAGTTGAGAAAAACCGATTATGGCATTAAGAGGCGAGCGCAATTCGTGACTCATATTTGCCAAAAACGTGCTTTTTGCTTGGTTGGCGGCTTGGGCTTTTTCCGTGGCTTCTGCTAGCTGGGCCGTCCGTTCTTTAACTCGGGTTTCTAATTGACTGTAAAGGCGGGCGTTGTCGATGGCGATCGCTGCCTGAGATGACAACAGATTTAATACTTCTAATCTTTCTGGAGTAAAAGCACAAGCAGTCAGGTTATTTTCTAGGTATAAAATTCCTGCTATTTTCCCTTGGTTAATTAGGGGAGAACAGAGAATTGATTTAGGTTTATTGGTTTTAATATAAACATCGTTGGTAAATTCTCCTTCCTCGGAGGCGTTGTTTAAAACTACGCTTTCTTTGGTTCGGGCAACATAATTAATAATCGATGCTGGCAGGTTATTTTCTACTGTTAACGATTCTAAAACTGTCGCTTTTTCTTCTCCCACTTTACCGGAAGCTTCTATTTGCAGTTGGCCTTGGGTTTCTAATATCAAATATCCTGTTTCTGCCCCGGCATTTTCGATGAGAATTTTAATTAATTTTGCTAATAATTTATCGATGGTTATTTCACCAGCAATTGCCTGGGAGGCTTTCATTAAGGTTGCTAAATCTAAAGTAGTTCCCGAGTCAGTATCGGTAGAAGTGCTGGTAGTTGTCGTACTTTTAATCTTAGAAGTTTTTGAGACTCCAGTTAATAATTGCGGGTATTTTTCTTCTAAGTCTTCAACTTTGCGTTTTGCCCCCCACAGTTGATAGCCATAGCGAGCTTTTGTCATGTAAAGTTTAGCAATTTCTTCTTTACCTTTGCCCAACCAAAATTTAGCTGCTAATTCGTTAGCTAATGCTTCGTTTTGAGTATATCCGTATTCATGGGCCGATGCAATAGAGCCATCGTACAAATCTAGCGCTTCCATATCCTTGCCAGAAATACGAGCTATTTCTGCCTCCACTAACAGATACTTATGTAGGAAGTTATCCTCGCAATTATTCGCCCAAATTTTCATTCTTTCTTGATTAGTTTTTAAGATTTCTTCGTATTCTTGTTTTTGGGCGTTACTTGCAGTTGGGTAAAGGGCTGTTAAAATTAGAGAATAGTAAAGATAGTGTTCTCCTTGAGTGGGAACCCCTGAAAGAAAAACGAGAATTTTATCGCTAGTTTTAACTTTTTCTAGGGCCCGCTGGTAATCTTCATAGAGGAACAAAACTTGAGCTTTAAAAACGTTATAAGGCGCTACTCCCGTCATAAAACCGCTGTCGTGCCACATCTTGAGGCATTCCTCTTCATCAAAATCCTCAGTGCTAAAAGAAAACTTGTCTAGAGTTAATCCTTGTAAGTTAAAAATTAGATGTCGATACAATTGTTGGATGCCGGCAAAAACGTAATTTTTAATCTTATTGAGAAACTCAAGATGTTTGTTAGATTCTTCAATAATGCTCTCAAATTTTTCGGCACTGAGAATCCTTTGTAAAATCAAGTGGTAAGAATTATAACTGACATAAGCATCTCCAGTTTCTACGCCGGCGAGGTATCCTTGCCTTAGAACTGGAATGCCTTTTTTAAGATGACTGCGCCAGGGATTAATCAAACCTCCAAACATATTAAAAACTTTGCAATCTAAATTAACATTATTAATTTTCTCGTTCAGCTTCATCGACAATAAACCGAACTCATAACCCGTTTCATAATCTAGCAACCTCGCACCTGCCAAGAAACCCCAAAAAGCATATCCATGAGCCGATACATCTGAATTACCATACTCGATAGAAAGATTTACCATTTTTAAAGATATTAAAGCTAACAAATCTTGGTCGGTAAAATAAGCTGGCCCCGTCATATTCATTAAAAGAGTCATGCAAGCTTTGATTTCTGGATTCTTCATGCCAGGAGCATCAATTAGCTCGGATATTTTAATAGTTTTTAGATGGGAATTACATACCTCCAATTCTGATTCAATGGCAGATAATATTTCTGATTTATTAGTTGTTGGTAAACTTAATCCAAAAGTTTGTAAAGCCTCCGCCCCAACTCCAATTGCTTCTGCAAATTTTCCGGTGGTATCGTAGAGAATTAAGCGAATATTCTGAATATCAGCCCGTTCTAAATCGGATTTAACTTGAGTTAAAATGTAGTCAAATAATTCCTCTGCCTTTTCAAAATTACCGCAGAGATATTCGCACTCGGAGCGTTCTCGATACAAACTAAAAGCTAACTGGTAATGCTCCCGCCAAATATCTCCGGGCAACACCTCTATTCCCCGAATAAAATATTCTTCTAAAGCAGCAGCATAAGCAGTTGAAGCCTTAGCTTTTTTGCCAGCTTCCAAGTTCAATCGCGCTAATTCCACCCGTTCGGATTCATCAGTAATTAACTCCCTGGCAACGTTAAGATGATCCACAATTTCAAAGATGTTTTCTGGCAATTCTTCAGCAGAAACATTAGCCAATAACAGCCGCCCAATTTGAAGGTGGATCGCTTTTTTGCGACGGTCGTCAATTAAGGCATAAGCCGCTTGTTGAACGCGATCGTGCAGAAACTTATAATCTTCAATTAATAAGTTTTCATCCCTTTCGCTTACGGGCAAAATAAAACCGGTTTGCACTGCCGTCACTAAGTCCGAAAAAACTTCCTCTTTAGATTCTTCGGAAACAATAGCCAGGGTACTTAAGGCAAAAGAAGCGCCGATACAAGATGCCAAACGCAAAACTTGCTGCACGACTTCGGGTAATTTCCTCAATTTACCTACCATCAATTCCACTACATTATCGGTGATATTTTGAGCTTCAATTTCGGCGATATTCCACTGCCAAAATCCTCTTTGGATTTCCTCCCGACTCACCCTCGAATTAGAATAAGCAAAAGTTATCAAATTTTCTGCGTGGAGAGTTTTGAGAAACTGATTGACAAAAAACGGATTGCCTGCGGTTTTTTTCATTACCAATTCTGCCAAAGGTTTTACCCTTTCATTGTCGCCGTATAAGGTGTCTGCCAAAAGCTGACTAATACTTTCTAGTTCTAAAGGTGCTAAGACGATAGAATTAATAGTGGCTTCATTTTGCCTCAACCCATCAAGAGTTATAATCAACGGATGGCTGGGGTTTACTTCATTATCTCGATATGCTCCGATTAAAAACAGATATCGCATCTCTGCATCGGTCATTATCAGCTCGATTAATTTCAGAGTTGCCGAGTCGGCCCACTGCAAATCGTCGAGAAAGATCGCCAAAGGATGCTCTTTGCTACAAAAAGCTCGGATAAAGTTACCAAAGACCAGGTTAAAACGATTTTGCGATTCGCTGGCCCCTAATTCCGGCACTGGTGACTGTTGACCGATTATCAATTCTACTTCGGGAATCACATCGATAATAATTTGACCGCTAGTACCCACTGCAGCTAACAGTTTTTCTCGCCATCCTTCGAGTTGTTCTTCCGTTTCGCTTAATAGTTGCCGCACCAAACCTTTAAACGCTTTCACCACCGCCGAATAAGGTACGCTTCGTTGAAATTGGTCGAATTTCCCTTCGGTGAAATACCCCCGCAGTCGGGTATTGGGTTTGTGAATTTCTGCTACCAGGGATGATTTGCCGATGCCGGAGTAACCCGCAACTAACATCATCTCTATTTTTGATTCTGAAGCGTCTGCTACTCGCTCAAATGCTGAGAGTAAGGTTTCTACTTCTTCTTCTCGTCCGTAGAGTTTTTGCGGTATCTGGAAGCGATCGGATATATCTCGAGCTCCCAGAGGGAAATCGGAAATTGCTCCAGTTGTTTCCAACTGTTGCAAGCATTTTGCTAAATCTGCTGCTATGCCAAAAGCGCTTTGATATCGTTCTTCTGCAGTTTTTGCCATCAGTTTGATTACGATATCTGATAAGACTTTGGGAATTGAGGGATTTATTTCTGTGGGGGGCGACGGCTGTTTGGCAATCTGACAATGTACTAATTCTAGCGTATCGTTCGTCTCAAAGGGCAGTTGTCGGGTCAATAATTCGTAGAAAGTTACTCCCAAAGAATAAAAATCGCTGCGGTAATCTAGGGAACGATTCATTCTTCCCGTTTGTTCGGGGGAAATATAAGCTAGAGTTCCTTCTAAGACGTTGGGACTTTTCAGGGTTGGGTTTTCCCGGGTAAATACTGTGGAAATGCCAAAGTCAATTATTTTTATTTGTTCTGTTTCTGGGTTGATAATTATATTGGCGGGGTTGATGTCTTTATGAATGATATTTTCAGCGTGAATGCTCCCTAAAATTTCTGTTATTTTAATCCCTATTTTCAGGATTTCTTCTAAGGGTAATAAATCCGTTCGTTGTTGGATTAATTCTTTTAAAGATAGGGCACCCAAGTCTTCCATCACGATGACTAAAGTCCGCTGATAAGTTTTTAATTCGTAAGCTTTTATGGTTCCTTCCAGATTTAACTTGCGAGTAATTTCATATTCCTGCTTGTAGCGGGTTAACTCTGAGGCAGTGGGATAATCTTCTTTAAGCATTTTGAGGATAACCGATTGGTTATCCCTTTCTCGCACTCCTCGATAAACGATGGAGTTACTGCTTTCGTAGATTGTAGTTAGAGTTTGATAGCCTTTGATTTTTAGCATTTTTTATTCCCGATCTAAACAGCGGTAAGATTGAAAAAGTGCATCTGAACTAAGCAAGAGTATTATCTGCATACTGGTACTCCTAAAAACAATGCAATCTCTGTAAAAATAAAAGAGAAAAGCGCGCGAGAAGAGTTTGGTATTAGATAATTACAAACGCGAGATGCACCCTACTGAAATATTCATAAAGCTGCGAACCAGCAGAGGGCAAAATAATTAGCGCTGGTTCTTTGATTATAGTCGAGCTGTTGTGTCTTGCTTATCTAAGCGATAGTGAAATTTAGCAACTGAGGTTTGGGCCAAGCATCATTCTCGCCAATTACTTGCCGACGATGGTATTCCAAACCAAACTGTTGTTCGATAATCGATCGTGCAGCTTGCATTGCTGCCATTGTGGTTGCTTCGATACAGCCCGAGTTGAAACTATTATCGACCCAATCTCCCGTTAAATAAAGATTTTGGAATGCCCGAGGACGATCGTCCCACTTTCGGGAACTATCGGGACGGAGACGATATTTATAGCTGTCTGGAATGGCTAATACATAACGCTCCGAAGGAGTAATGTTAATCCTCCAGAATTGAGAATAAAAGCGTTGTTCTCCTTGCCGATCTTCTAAGTCTAGGAGCAAATCCCAATTTAGTCCGCGAGGATTTTCTGGAGTAGTCGCATCCGGCCAAAGAGGAGCGGTATTTGTCTGAAGCCAGTCTATAACTCGTTCGCTGATTTTCTGTTGCTGCTGTTGGGGGAAATCGCGATCGCTCGCAGGAGGTATTCCGGGATCTTCCATTACCCCTGTAAAATAAGCTATATTATTCGGCGAACGATCCGAAGGCCAGTTTTCCCGTTCGATTAGATGGGTCATATCCGCATAAGTATCGAGGGGCTCGACGTAAGTACCCATAACCGGGCTACCCTGCTTCCAACCCAACCCATCGAGGGTAGGCTTTAGCCATAGCTGTCCGCCTTGGGTCGTTACAGTCTGGATATTTTCGACCATCTCTTTCCACTCGGTGTTGGCTTCGAGTTCCTTGCAAATAAAGGGAAAAGCAGCAATAGAAATTCCCTGCACTACGATGTCAAAATCATCTTGGTAATTCAGGGTTATTGTTTCTACATCCTTCCAGGGAGTCCAGAAAGATTCTAGGTTAATTTGCTCCCTTTGGAGTTGTTCCCCTTCAACAATTTGGTCGTAAAGAGGTTCGCTCGGCCAGCAGTGGAGACCTTTAACCTCAATTAAAGGATCGTATCCTGCTGAGGGATTTTTCAGAGTCACTTGTCGGGCCATTTGTATGCTGGCGATCGCATTTTTTTCTGAATTAAGACCCAAGTTAGTGACGCGGTGGAAAAATTCAAACTTGACTCCGCGTTTCTTTAATTCTTTATAAAGAGGAGCAAAGATTGTGTCCCCCATGCCAGCATTCATTTTCCACATGATGGCACCTTTATAAGTGAAAATCATGCGCCAGATCCAGCGCACGGTTGCAGCAACTCCCAATTGACCGTTTTCCGGTGTAGCTATTCCACCGGGAAAAGCTAAGAGCAGATCGTACATGACTTGAACCAGGGGCGAATTAACCGTTCGATCCCAACCACCGTTATTGCCAACCCAGGTTCTAAAGTCGTACCTGTCTAGATCGTTGAAAGAGCGCCAATCAAAAATTTTATTAACGATCGTCCCGCGAATAATTGCATAACCAAGGTTACAAATAATCAGAATGCGAATTGCGTCGAGAAGGAGGGGTTCTGACTTTTCTTCTAACTTGGCCATCGCATTTTCTAATTTACGCCGTCCCACATCTGTAAAGCGATCTAGGAGCCAGAGCAGGGGTTCGCGATCTTCATCTGAAAAATTCTCAACATCATCGGCAATGGAGCTAGAATACTTATGAGCGAGTTCCAGTAGTTCCCGATCGGATTTTGAAACCAGATTTTCCCAGTTTAAGGGAGTTTCTAACCTTTTATTAAGGCGAGCTAATAAGTCCGATTTCGCCGGTTCTGGTTGCTCTTCTATACCACCCTCCCAGAGCGAATCTAAAGTATCCGACTCCATATGCTTGCGTAACATAAACTCTAGCATTTTAAGAATATAGCTCCACAAAGAGCCAACTTCTACCTCATTTTCCGGCCAAGGAAACTGATTTTGAAAGTAAGGAAAATGCAAATACCAAGGTGCCCAATTATCTCGATAGTAGTATGAAAAGACAATAAAGTTGTGAGGTTGGAAAGCATTTTCTATACCCGGAAAAATTCCCGGTTCTCCTTGCAGACCATCATAGCATTCCTTCATTACTCGAAATGTATTAGCATAAAATCCGAAGAAAATGTGAAATCCGTGTTCCTCAATGCGATAGTCTGGTTCGCTGTAGGGTGGGTGCTGTTTCAGATTGCGACCGCTTGCGCCTTTTCCGCCCAAACGCCATCCTAATTGATATAGGGTAATGTCGTACAGGTCTTGCCAATTTGCTTGACTGGTGAGTTCAAATGCTGTCACCATAGAGCCCATTCCGCCACCCAAAATAGCGATTTTTTTCTTGGTATTTTTAGTCATGGTTTTTTGGGAAATTTCGCGTGCTGTTTAGGTTTAATCTGCTTGAAAATCTACAGAGTAGCTTTCCAAATTTCTGTTCCATTTCCGAATGAAAAATCAAAGTGTACCCAAAAGGCTAATTGGGCGGTTTGTGTCTTTTGTAAACCTAATTCTGCTGCGATGGGATGACTGGCAAAGTCTTCAATATTAACCTGAAATTGTCGCAAATAAGGAAATCCTGAGTAGAGGTTTTTTAGAGTAGCAGTAGCTTCGACGATCGCTTGATAGCAAGCTTTATTCCCATCTCGTACATCTCGAAATTGTTTGAGAAATACCATCGGCAGTTTTATCAAACTCCAATCCAAGCAACTTTGGTCGATTTGGAAGTCTTTAAACACCGCTGATATTTCTTCAAATGCTTGTTTAAAATCAGCCCAGCGCTTCAGATTAAACTCTTCTTTTTCCGAGAGATCGCTTTGCACGTTTATTATTTGTCGCCAAGTTGTTTCCGACTCGGGATTAAACGTTTCTAAAACCAAAGTATCTAATGCGAATTTTTGGAGATTTTGAGGCTCTTCTGGAATCTCAAATTTCGCCAATTCCTTAGGAAAACCAAAAGCTTCCCGCCCCAATACCATTGCTGGTGTAGAATCCACAAAAATATAAGGAATAAACCAAGCGTGATGGTCGACAACAAAGCGATCGCCCTCTTGGCGTCCTGCCTCGGTCAAAACCCAGAAAATTACCTCTCCTTCTTCGGAGAAAAAACCCTTATCGTTACCAGGAGGCTGTGTGGAATAGATTTTCGATATCTTGTCGAAAACCATCAAAAAACGCTTGGAGGCAGGACGGTATTGAAATACATTTTGCCCTGGAATATTTAGATATTTATCGCAGAGTTTTTGGAGAGCTTCAAAGGTTCCTTCTAATACAAACCCATAAAGTTTTGTATTTTGGAGATGGTAAGGTGGATTAAAAGCGGTATCTCCTCCTCTTATTATGTATTCTGGATAATCGGGTTCTCTATAATTTGTATTTTTCATATTAGTCAAACGAGCATTGTCATATTTTAAGTTTTACTCGATCCTAAGTGGAAGTAGCCCCATTTGGCTTTTCATACGGGCTTCTTAATTTAGATGGCCATACAAGACTGCCATTTTATTGAGTTGCTGGCCCATTTTTGAGTTCCAATCCCATGGAACCTCCATCGCTTCAAGGCTGGCCCGGGGCAGTCGAACAGCCCTGGGATTGCTTTCAACCGCGAGTCGCTCCGATCCTAACACAGTCAAAACCTAAAACCAGAAGCCCCAACTGTGAAGTTTAGCCCTATTTTGACCCAACTTCTTTATTCGGCTAGCATTTTATTTTTCAACTCATTTATAGCCACCTCCACCCGGTGATACTCGACCATCGCTCGGGACAAAAGCTCCGCCGCGCCCTCCAAAGAGCGATCGCGCCCCATATACTCTAACTCCCTACACATCTGCGATAACGCATTCGCCCCAAAAGAAGCGCTACTAGATTTGAGACTGTGGGCTTTTAACTGCAACTCCTCTGCATTACCTTGGGCGATCGCCTCGCCCATCTCTTCCATAAGCATCGGCGTATCCTCCAAATAACAATCGACGATCGCCACCATCCCCTCTACATCGTCGCCCACCATATCTTGTAAATCTTGCAAAGTCCGCCGGTCCAAAACCTCTTCTAACTTAAGTTCGGGAGTTTCCGACCCTTCTTCGGCAACCACCGGACTCTCACCCGCGACCTCTGACCTTTCTTCGGCAGCCACCGGACTTTCGGTCTCTAACCTTTTTTCGGCAACGTCCGACCTGGGAGAACATTTAGTAAGGGCAGAAATTAATGCTTCCAAACGGATCGGCTTGCTGATATAATCGTCCATCCCCGCCTCCAGACAAGCATCGCGATCGCTCTCCATGGCATTAGCCGTCATGGCAATAATTCTGGGGCGTTCTGCAGGGGAACGGCGCTCGCAAATCAGCCGAGTAGCAGCAATACCGTCCATTTCCGGCATCTGCACGTCCATCAAGACAACATCGTAAGGCTGCCGTCGCAACGCCTCCAATACTTCCAAACCGTTCCCTGCCACATCGGCGCGATATCCTAACTTCTTCAAAATATTAACCGCCACCTTCTGATTGACAGCATTATCCTCCGCCAGCAGAATTTTTAAAGGGAAGCGATCGCCCAGTTTCACCTCCGACTCCGAAGGTGGCGCGGGAGAAGGCAATTGTAATTTTTCGTCGAAAATTCCGACCAAAACGTTGTAAAGTTGGGATTGCTTGATGGGTTTGTTTAAGCAAGCAACGAAAAGACTCCGGAAGTTAGAGTCAGGGCGATCGAAATGCCCCATAGAGCTCAACATCACCAAAGGCAAATCTTCCCATCCTGGCAGCTTGCGAATTTCTCCTGCCAGCATTACGCCATCCATTTCTGGCATTTGCATATCTAAAATTGCTAAATCGAACGGCTCCTCTTCTCGCAAAATTAAAAGCGCTTCCTCCCCAGACTCGGCTTCTACGGAAGTCATGCCAAAAGCTTGCGTTTGTAAATTAAGTACCTGACGGTTGATAGGGTTATCATCGACAATTAACAAGCGCTTGCCTGCCAGCATATTCTCCACCACCGGACTGCTCCATAGCGGCGAACTGGGAACCGCCACTGCCACTATCGTAAAAAAGAAAGTCGAACCTTTGCCGACTTCGCTTTCCACCCACATAGTACCGCCCATCATCTCCGTCAATCGCTTGCCGATCGCCAATCCCAAACCGGTGCCGCCGTATTGACGAGTGGTAGAAGCATCTACCTGGGAGAATGCCTGGAACAGTCGTTCCATCCTATTTTTGGGAATACCGATGCCCGTATCTTTGACGGCAAAGAGAAACTCGTAGGTAGAGGCGATCCTCCCCCCGCCCCCCAAGGATGGTTCCGTAGTAATCGCTTCAGCGATTGAGTCATTTATTTCCCGTAGGACAGGCATCTTGCCTGTCTCCATCTCCCGTAGGACAGGCATCTTGCCTGTCTCCATCTCCCGTAGGACAGGCATCTTGC
>CAZUCT010000034.1:27527-34976 GCA_964619285.1 uncultured bacterium
CTGTCTCCATCTCCCCCGTCTCCTCCACCGGGCGACATTCCACCGCAACCACAACTTCTCCTTTGGCGGTAAATTTCACCCCATTGCTCAAAAGATTGACCAAAACTTGCCGCAGTCGGGTAATATCTCCCACGACAGTTTCAGGAATTTCCGAGCTCATTAAATAAGCAAGTTCCACCCCCTTGCCAGCAGCTCGGGGAGCCAATAAATCGATCGACTCTTCAATGCAGTGGCGCAAATTAAAAGCTTGTTCTTCTAAATCCAGTTTGCCAGACTCAATTTTAGAAAAATCGAGGATGTCGTTAATAATAGCCAGCAGGGCATCGCCGCTGTTGCGAATAATTTCCGCAAAGTCCCGCTGTTGGTTTGTCAGCTCCGTATCTAGCAACAATCCCGTCATGCCGATGACCGCATTCATGGGAGTTCTAATTTCGTGGCTCATAGTCGCTAGAAAATCGCTCTTAGCTTGGTTGGCAACTTCTGCCGCATCTTTCGCTGCTTTGAGTTCCTCTTCTGCTTGCTTTTTGTTGGTTATATCCGTTATCGTTCCTACTAAGCGATAGGCGACACCTCTATTGTCGCGAATGCATTTAGCCTTGGCAGCAATCCAGATGTAATGTCCGTCGCGGTTTTTCATCCGATGGGTGTTTTCGTATAAGGGAGTTTCCCTTTCTAGGTGAGCGGTAATATCTCGAATTGCCCTTTCGAGGTCTTCTGGATAAACGTTATCGGACCAAGTGGATAGCTGGTGTGGCAAGGGATTATCCTCGTAACCCAAAATTTTCATCCAGATGGGAGAGAAATAGACTTCGTTAGTACGCAAATCCCAATCCCAAACGCCATCGTTAGTACCCGACACTGCTAAATCGTAGCGTTCCTCCCTTTCTGCTAGGGCAGCTTCGGCCTGTTGGCGTTGCTTGATTTCTGTTTCTAGTTCTTGGGTGCGCTGTCGAACTCGTTCTTCGAGAGTTTCTTTAGCTTTTTGGATTTCGGCAAACTGTTGGTGCAAGACTGCTGCCATCAAGCGAAAGTTTCTGGTTAGGGAGTAAATTTCTGCAATGCGGCTGTTGGGCAGGTCGATAGGTGCATTGTCTTCGTGGATTTTTTGCGGTAAGTCGGTAGTTACTTGGGTTAAGCGCTGTAGGGGTTTAACTAATTTCCTGCTGACGAGCGAGGATACCAATAATGCTAGCAAGGCGATCGCCAGCATAGTCGCCAGGTTTTGAATGTAGATAGTCTCCATGTAGTCTATGTAGGGTGCTGTGGGAATTTGGATGACTAAAGTCCAAGGAATCTCCTCTCCCACTGCAACTTCTTTTACATAAAACGAACCCCGCCACCGTTTCATTATTGACTTTTCTGCCGATGCCGGGGGCAACCATTGAAAAATAGTATCACCGAGACTGCGAATTTCCCCTGTCTCCCGTAATGCGAACTGTTCCATCGGACTGACCTGGGAGTTGTTACTAACTATGACTTGCCCTTTACTATCTAATAGAGTTACTAGCAATCCCTGTGGTTCTTTGCTAAATTGCAACATTTGATTAATTGCTTCTAATTCTAGAGAACCGTAGACCATACCCTGCAAGCTCTCGTTTTCTATAATTGGAATACTAATACCGACGTGGGGAACTAGAGAGGCAGAACCTTTATGAACGTCGCTAAAAACTGGCTGGCGAGTAGCGGTTAGTTCCTCGATTTTAGATGTACTGGCAATATTTAAACCGATGCTCGATTCTCCTACTTCGTTTGTTGTTGGTTCCGAGGCGACGATCTTCCAGTCCTCATCGGTAACGTACATTTTGAGAAAAGATGGATTGCTGCGTTTAACTGCTGCGGTAGCTAGCTGTAGGGTTTCCGATGGTTCTGACTGTAATTCCCGAGCTATTTTTGCTAATTCTTCCACTGCATGAAAGTGTTGTTGATGCCAAATTTGCAGGTTATTGATTAGAGGCATAGATACAACTTGTAGTTGCTTTTGCAAGTCGTCTTCTATAGTTTTAAGTACCTGATTTCCGTTAATTACTGTCAAACTCAGGGCGGGCACAAAGACAAAAGCTACTAATAAATTTAAGATAGTTTCTTGCAGGGAAAAACGACTATTTTTGTAAAAAAAACTTTGATTTTTGAGCGAAAAAAAGCCAAGAATTAGACTGGCTACCAGTGCATTAAAAATACCGTTAACGGCTTGTTTTAAGGCTATTTGTCCGTAAGCTGTGGCCGGCAAACCTAAAAAACCTCCATAAAATAAGCTTACCAAAGGCATTCCTATTAACAGCCAATAAATTCCATCTAAGACGACCGTGCTTTGCCCTTGACGCTGCAAGAATATTCCTACAAATAGGGCTTCGCAAGTAAAAATAATGATAGCGTAAGGATGACCCCAAGCCAAATAGGTGTAAGTGCTGGCAAGAAAAGCTGCTAAAGTTCCCCAAAAACTCCCATAGAGATAGACTACAATTAAGACGGCAACGCTGCCAAAAATAAACTCTACTGAAAACGATAGAGGTAGCTTGATGTAGTTGCCTAAACAGCCTGCTATTATCAAAGATATTAGAGGCAAGAAAAACTGGGGTTTAGATATTTGTTTATAGTTCATTTTTTTTATTATAAAATGGGGAATGGGGAATGGATAATTGACAACTAACAATTAAGTATTGACAATAAACAACTAACAATTAAGTATTGACAATAAACAATAGACAATTAACAATTACCCATTCCCGTTTTTTAACTTCTGAGACTAGCCTCAAAATTCTTAACTAAAATGTCTCGAATTTTTTGTTGAACCGGCTCTATTTCCGCATCCGTCAAAGTCCGATCGCCCGCCCGATAGATCGAGCGAAACGCCAAACTCCGCTGACCCTCTGGTACGCCTTCACCCCGATACTCGTCAAACAATTGAACTGATTCTAGCACGTCCGACCCAACTTTGGCAATAGCCCGTTGAATCTCGTCAACAGACACCTCCACTGGCACGAAGAAAGCGATATCTCGGTCTGCAGACGGGAACGCAGAATAAGGAACGAACTTGCGAGCGAGGTTATCGCCCCTTTCTATTGCCGATAGCAATACTGCCGCCGACAGTTGGAAAGTATAAACTTCTTCTGGCAAACCCCGTTCTTGTCGCACTTGGGGATGAACTTGACCGAAGCTACCCAGGCGATCGCCTCCTAACCACAAGGAAGCCGTCCGCCCCGGATGCAACAGCGGATTTTCCGAGTCGCTTTTATATTCCACCGTTAAATGCAGCAACCGGAACGCCTGTTCCAAAATGCCCTTCGCTTCAAACCAACTTAAAGACTGTTCGGCGCCGCCCCGCGTCCAGGTGGCGGGACCGTTACCCATAATACCGGCGATAGTCTCCGCTTCCTTCATCTCCTCGCCTTCCTTCCAGAAAATGCGACCGATTTCAAAACCGTTTAAAGGTCCGTTGCCCTGTTCGATATTGTATTGGAAAGCATCCAGCAGTCCGGTAAATAACTCGGTGCGCAAAGCCGAATATTCCACAAACAGAGGATTGGAAATCGCAATTTGATTTCCTCCCAGTTGCTTGACCAGAGAATAATGCATCAATTCCGTCAGCCCCGCCCCGCGAAAAGCCGTCCTGACCTTCCGCAAAGCCGCCGTCTCAGCCGGTAAACAACCCGCCACGCTTTGACTGGGGAGGGTATCGCAGAAATTATCGTAACCGTAGAGGCGGGCGACTTCTTCTATTAGATCTATTTCCCGTTCCAAATCTCGGAAGCGGTAAGGAGGCACCGCCACCGTCCAAACTACGGAGTCTGCATTCTCGTCTCGGACCAAACCGCATCCCAGGGCGGAGAGGATCCCTTCGATTTCTTCCGGTTGCAAGTAAGATTCGTAAGCGGTATCCACACCTCGTTTCAGGGGGCCTAATATTTGGTTGATGCGGTCCAAGCGCAGAGATAGCTGGCGATCCGTCATCTCGTCGCTGCCGCTGCTGGCAGTTTCCTGGGCTATGACTTCGCCGCCAGCGAGTTCGGTAATTAGCACCATCGCCCGCCTACAGGCTAGGGGTAGTTCTACTTGGTTGACTCCCCGTTCGTAGCGGGTGGAGGCTTCGGTGCGCAAACCTTGGGCGCGGGCGGAACGGCGTATTGCCACTGGGGAGAAGATGGCGGCTTCTAGGATGACGTTCTGGGTGTCGCCGTCTACTTCGGTGTCTTCCCCTCCCATGACTCCGGCGATCGCTACCGGTTTGTTGTTGGCGGTTATCAGCAGGTTTTGGGGTTGCAATTTCCTGTCTTGACCGTCGAGGGTTTTGAGGGATTCGCCTTCTTTAGCATAGCGAACGCCGATTGTCAAGGTTTTGTCTCCGGCAACCTGGCGCAACTTTTCGCGATCGAAGCCGTGTAGGGGCTGACCCCATTCTAAGAGAATGTAGTTAGTAATATCGACGACATTATTAATAGGTCTGAGTCCCGCTGCTTGCAACCTTCGCTGCAACCATTGAGGAGAAGGTGCTATTTTCAAATTGGCAATTTCAGTGCCAATATATATCGAACAGGGTTCCGGTTCAGAAAGAGCGATCGCCAAATTGTTCTCGCTATCCTTTGTTACTAAACTCCCCGCCGCTTCCGGTATCCTCAAAGATGCGCCCGTTAAGGCAGCCACCTCTCGGGCCACCCCCACCATGCTGAGGGCATCGGCGCGATTGGCCGTAGTGGTAAGGTCTAAAATGATGTCATCCAAGCCGAGTAAAGGCCGGACATCGCTGCCTAACTGGAGGTTTTCTCCCTCGAAAATATGAATCCCTTCCGACTCCTTCGCCAAACCCAACTCCGCCAAAGAGCAAATCATCCCCGTGGAAGGAACCCCCCGCAATTTGGCCTTTTTGATTTTTAAATCGATGGCCCCCAGGTAAGTCCCGACCGCGGCCACCGCCACATAAATACCAGCCCGGGCGTTGGGGGCCCCGCAAACGATATTTAACGGTTCCCCGCCGGCACCGACGTCCACCTGGCAAACTTGAAGTTTATCGGCGTTGGGGTGTTTGTTGGCCTCTAGTATTTTGCCGACGACTACTCCTTCGGCCCACTTACTTCGATCTTCGATGTCTTCGACTTCAAACCCCGCCATTGTCAGGGTGTGGGCTAATTCTTCCGGGGTTAGTGTAATGTCAACTAATTCCCGCAGCCAATTGAGTGAAATACGCATTTTTTGACAGTTCCTCAGTTAATTTGGTCCGCAACGGTATTTTTACTACCTTCCACCATATTTTATCCCTCCAGAGGGTTGATTCGAGGTGGGGCGGGCTCGTGGAGTGGTAAATGCCAAGAGAATTTAAGTATTAATTGGCAGAAGCGACTTAATTTTGATACTCGCTTGAATGCGTAGATTTAATGATTTTTTCCTTCGGTATAGTCCTTAGGTATGAAAAGAGTTAAAATTGAGATGGAAAACATTTATGTTAAAAGTTAAAAGATTTAGGTGCATTCAATTCAGGGCAGCAACTAAGCGCTATTCTCAATCGTAATTAAAGTTACTAACTCCCGTTGTCAGTTTAAAGTAATAGCCTTGGCTATTAAGATTGCGAACCAATACCTAGAGAATCGGCCTGTGAAACCCGGTTTTTTTGAAAAACCGGGGTTTCTGGGATACCGAATACAAGACCTGCTCTCTAGGAAAAGGTAAAAAAATAGCTATACTCGCGCTGAGGTTGTTTCTACAAAGGGCATATTGCTATCAAAAAAGGATCTCCATATTATGAGCTACTGTATAAATCCTAACTGTTCTCAACCCCAAAACCCCGATAATGCCCCCAAGTGCCGAGCTTGCGGTTCTATTCTGCTGTTGCGCGATCGCTTCCAAATAGTTCAACCCCTGGGACAAGGAGGTTTCGGCGCCACGTTTTTAGCTAAAGATATCTCTTTGCCCGGAAACCCAATTTGCGTAATTAAAGAACTGCGACCCTCTACCAACGACACTAATATTTTAGAGATGGCGCGGCAGCTATTTAAACGAGAAGCCGAAACTTTGGGAAAAGTAGGGCATCACCCCCAAGTACCCCGACTCCTGGGTTATTTTGAAGCTAACCACCAGTTTTATTTGGTTCAAGAATACGTCAGCGGTTCGACGCTCAAGCAGGAGGTGAAACAATACGGCGCTTTTAGCGAAGAGACCGTCAAACAATTCCTCACGGAAATTCTGCCAGTAATTCAATATATCCACGAACAAGGAGTAATTCACCGAGATATCAAACCCGCTAACATTCTGCGTCGGAGTCAAGACGGGCATCTAGTTTTGATTGATTTTGGGGCGGTGAAAGATAAGGTCAACCAAACGACGACGATGATGGAGGGCACCGGACAAACGGCTTTTACTAATATTTCTATCGGTACCTCCGGTTTCGCGCCCCCCGAACAAATCGCTTTGCGACCGGTTTATGCTAGCGATATTTACGCTCTTGGGGTGAGTTCTATTTATCTGCTGACAGCAAAATCTCCCAGCGCTTTAGGTTACGACAACGCCACCGGAGAAATTCTCTGGCGACCTCATGTGAAGGTTAGTCGCAGTTTCGCCGAAATCTTGGAGAAAATGTTAGAGGTGTCGGTGCGCGATCGCTACCAGTCGGCAGAAGCAGTGATGAACGCTCTGTTACTGGAGCAACCTAGCGATACCGATGACAGTCTCGCCGAGTGCATGACAGTTTTTAACGGCGGCACTCAACTCAAGACTGAATTTAAGGAAGAAACGCCCACAGTTTTTGAAGGGGAGGGTATTTCCGAGTTTTCTCCCGTCTCTAAAATGGCTCAGAAAATTAGGGAACGCAATACTCGTTTAAGCAGCAAAACTCCTGCATCCTCCCAAAAGCGAAAAGCTGCTAATACTCAAGCTTACGCCACTAGACAGCAGTCTGGCAGCAAAGTCAATACCAGGTATCAGGGGAATACGGGATTCACTAGCCCTAGCAACACTAAAAAAACTGGGGCGAAATGGAATCCGAATCTGGTGCGCAGCGCTTATCTGAAGGGGGACAAAGATTTTGGCGATTGCAATCTTTCCAGCCTCCAACTGCCAAAAGCGCAGCTGCCGGGAGCTAATTTTTATGGGGCTAATTTGCATCAAATTAATTTTGAAGGGGCTAACCTCTCGGAAGCTAATTTCAGTCACGGCAATTTAACCGAGGCTATTCTCAGGGATGCTAATTTGACTAAGGCTTATTTGAGTACGGCGAGTTTGGAAAATGCGGATCTCAGGGGTGCGGATCTCAGTGGTGCTTATCTGAGGAGCGCTAATTTGCGAGGGGCAAATCTTTGTGGGGCTAATCTCACTGACGCTGAAGTGAACGATAGTCAGTTGGAGATGGCAAAGACTAATTGGCGAACGATTAAACCCGATGGCAAACGGGGTTTTGGTTTGTAACTGACAGTTGGTAGTAACGACTTTAGTCGTAAGTTGGTAGTAACGACTTTAGTCGTAAGT
>CAZUCT010000035.1:0-34873 GCA_964619285.1 uncultured bacterium
TCGTTTCTGGACTGCTTAAGAATCCCCGCGTCTTTAGACCGGGGAGAAGTCAATATTCGACCAAAATCTAAGCAGAAAGTTAGTCTCGCGACTGGCAGATATTTTCAGGGATGCCAGTCACGTTCAGTTTGAGGGAATGACTGTTGCCACAGATACAGAAATTTGGCAGTATGCCAAAGCAGAAAACTTTTGTATTGTGACTCAGGATGCTGACTTTGCTGAAAAAAGCCGTCTCTATGGTTCGCCACCAAAGGTAATATGGTTGCGTTGTGGCAATGCCACCACCAATAAAGTTGAATCGATTTTGCGTTCTGGAGTAGAGGCCATACAAGAGTTAGCTTCCAATCCCAGCTTGGATTGTTTGGAGTTATATTAAAAAAGTCCGCAATTGCGGAAAAAAAATGGACATCGTTCAAGTTGGTCCCCAAAAAGTCCGCAATTGCGGAAAAAAATATGACCAATTAAGGAAAAATCCTATAAATATCTCGTCTATGGGCAACACGTTGACAGATTAATATTTTTGAATTGGTATCAATAGTAATGCAGATTATGTAGTAACCTATCCTAATTTTGTACTTGTCACTATATCCTTTCATCTTTTCAAGATATCCTAAACTAAAAGGATTTTCGCATTCCAATTCTTCAAATACAATCGGTTATATGCGAGCTTGAAACTCTGCAGGCAAAGCAGCAAGATCCTACAAAAATTTTTTGGTATATTCAACTTCCCAAATTATTACTCTTCAAAGCAAAATAATACTTTACAGCTTCATCTTTAGATAATATTTCGTCGTCGTCTGCCTCCTCCATAAACCGAACCAAGCCTAAATTTTCTCAAACTTCTTCTATCTTTTCAAACTCATCAATCGGAATTTGTACGGCGATCGCCTCCATCTCTTCATTAGTTACATAATCCTTGTTAATTTCTAACATTTTAAAAATACCTCAAAAATACAAATTAACAACTAACAAAAAGCGGTAAGTTATTCGTTCTTCAAAATTCAGTTGTACTCTCTTTCTTTCCTATAGTCGCAGGCAGAGTGGGAATAGCAGCAAGAATCGCATCAATAACCCGGCCAACTGAGACAATATTCATCCCCATATCGCCGGGTTTCTGACCTTTAGGAATAATCGCTCTTTTAAAACCTAATTTAGCCGCCTCTCTTAACCTTAATTCCAACTGAGCCACAGGTCGAACTTGTCCGCTCAAACCCACTTCACCAATTAAAATAGTTCTGGGATCTACCACGCGATCGCGAAAACTAGACACAATCGCAATAGCTACCCCTAAATCAGCCGCAGGTTCCGACACCACCAAACCGCCCACAGTAGCCACAAAAGTATCCAACTTAGATAAAGGAATCCCTACCCGCTTCTCCAAAACAGCCAAAATTTGCTGCAACCTACTACTATCAATGCCAGTAGTAGAACGGCGGGGGGCACCTTGACTGGCAGGGCTAACCAAAGCTTGCAATTCTACAACAATTGGGCGAGTTCCCTCCATCGAAACAATAGTAGAACTACCAGTACAAAACTCGTCTCGACTCCCCAAAAACAATTCAGAAGGATTGGACACTTCCTTTAAACCATGAGCCACCATTTCAAAAACACCTATTTCGTGAGTCGCCCCAAAACGGTTTTTCATAGAACGTAACAGTCGGTGGGAGGCAAAGCGATCGCCCTCAAAATAAAGCACCGTATCCACGAGGTGTTCTAAAACCCGAGGTCCTGCCAAGGTTCCATCCTTGGTAACGTGACCCACAATAAACAAAGTAATATTCTCCCGTTTCGCCACCTGCATTAGAGCCGAAGTACATTCGCGTACCTGAGCCACCGAACCCGGTGCCGAGGTTAAGGAAGCAAAATAGATAGTCTGGATACTGTCAATCACTGCCAGATCTGGTTTGAGAGATTCTAACTCTCTTAAAATTGCTTCCAGATCCGTTTCTGGGAGGAGATAGAGATTTTCTTCTAGATCTGCTTCAGGCTCTTCTTTTTCTTTTTTCCTCTTTTTTTCCTTTCCGTCTGTAGTCTGAGTTTCTGCTTTTCCATCCTCCACAACATTTTTGGCTGCTTCTTTAGACTTCTTTTGTTTTTGTTTTACTGGGGAATTCTCCTCTAGTGCAACACTGGGAGTAGCATTTTCCTGGACTTGCTCTGGTGGAGGGGAAGTATTTGCCTTATTGTCTTCTGATGGAGTGGAAGTATTTGCCTGATTCTCTTTTGGTGGAGGGGAATTATTTGCCTGATTCTCTTTTGGTGGAGAAGAAGTATTTGCCCGAGCTTCTTCTGGTGAGGTAGAACCATTTGCTTCTGACTTAGCATTTAATTCTTCCTCTGCTATTGGGGAAGCTATTCGTTGAAACCGCAATTTCACTTGTTGTCCCGACTCTTCCGCCGAAACATAAAGAATTCGACAATTATGGGACAACTGATTGGCTGTTTGCAAAAGTAAAGTAGATTTACCAATGCCAGGTTCTCCACCAATTAAAATTAAAGAGCCTCGGACAATCCCACCGCCGAGAACCCGATCTAATTCTCCAAAGCCAGAACCTATCCTGGTGGTGCTTTGGTCTGCAATTTCGGATAATTTAAAAGATGCTCTTGGTTGACCGGAGGATGAATCGATTCCATCTATTCCGTCTCCCAAGATTGTATTACCTGTACGGAGTCTGTGCAGTTGCGCGGAGCCAGTTTCTTCAAATTGTTCCTCCAGAGAATTCCATTTACCGCAGCTTGGACATTTGCCGTAATATTGGGGGGATTCGTACCCGCAATCTGAGCATACAAACTTGCTTCGTTTTTTTGGCATTTCTTAAAATAATCTAATATAGGCTTTTCAATTTAAAGAAGGCTAAAGTTTAATAAATACACGATCCTTATTGTGGGACTAAGGGTCTGGCTTGTGCCTTAATGATAAAGTAAAAAAATTAAACAAAGATAAATCAAATTTTAGGAGTGTTAGCTAAATTGGAAAATCATAAAGAAAAAATCCTGGTTGTAGATGATGAAGCTAGTATCCGCAGGATTTTAGAAACTCGACTTTCTATGATTGGTTACGATGTTGTTACCGCTGCCGATGGAGAGGAAGCTCTCGATATTTTTCGCAAAAGCGATCCAGATTTAGTGGTTTTGGATGTGATGATGCCTAAGTTGGATGGCTATGGCGTCTGTCAGGAGTTGCGCAAGGAGTCCGATATCCCTATTATCATGCTAACTGCTTTGGGAGATGTGGCGGATCGGATTACTGGTTTGGAGCTGGGGGCCGATGATTATGTGGTTAAACCTTTTTCTCCTAAGGAACTGGAAGCTAGAATTCGTTCTGTACTGAGGCGGGTTGATAAAGATGGGGCTTCTGGTATTCCTAGTTCAGGGGTTATTCAGGTAACTAATATTAAGATTGATACCAATAAGCGACAAGTTTATAAAGGCGACGAGCGCATTCGCTTGACGGGGATGGAGTTTAGTTTGCTGGAATTGTTGGTCAGTCGTTCTGGGCAACCTTTCTCTCGTTCGGAAATTTTACAGGAGGTTTGGGGCTACACTCCAGAACGTCATGTGGATACCCGGGTAGTTGACGTTCATATCTCCCGTCTTAGGGCTAAATTGGAGGATGACCCTAGCAATCCAGAGTTGATTTTAACGGCACGAGGGACTGGTTATCTGTTTCAACGAATTATCGATGGTCCAGAGTTTATCTGAATGGTTTCGGCCACTGGAACCCCTGGTCCAATGGCCTTTTATTACTAGCTTCTAAGTAAATAATTATGTCTAAACCAGATGCCAATAGAGTTTTGCGACTCCTTCCTCTGGTAACAGGGGTGCTTGGGGGGTTGTTGTTGGCTGTTAATCGCCTGCTGACTCCCGAGTTAGTTTCTTCTCAAGCTCGTTCTGATGTGGTGGGGGTGATTTTGAGCGCTTTGTTAATTTTAACGGGTTTGCTTTGGCAGCAAATACAGTCCCTTCCTGCTGATTCTGTGGAACTTATTGGCGAAGAGGGGTTTGAGTTATTCTCAGAACTGCCAGAGGAAGTTAAGACCGAACTTGCTTGGGCATCCAGTTTGTTGCTTACTAATACTGTTACTAAGACTATTGTTGTTTGGTATGGAGATAAGGTATTGTTGCGACGGGGAATTTTACCTGCTAATTCTCAGGTAAAGTTGGGTCCTATTTTGCAACGGGTTTTGGATAAGGAGAAACCTATTTATTTGGTTGACCTTAAGGTTTATCCGGGTCGGATTGAGTTTGATTATTTGCCTGAGAATACTCAGGGTGTTATCTGTCAACCTTTGGGAAGTTATGGGGTTATGGTTTTGGGTGCTAACGCTCCCCGCAGCTACGCCAAACAAGATGAAAGCTGGATTGAGGGAATTTCTGATAAGTTGGCTGATACCCTCTTGAAAAAGTTAGATAATAGCTAGGTAAAGAGCTGTTTTTTCCCAGTTACCAGATTAATTTTTAGTTGGCAGTTCAAAGGCTTTTTCTTATGGTTATTTTTAGGGGATTAATGGGTCAATTGTTGAATTTTTATCTTAATTATTTAAACCTAATAGATACTTCGGATCGTTTGGGTTTCACTGTAATGTTATTTCTTTATTGGATACTTGTTATCCTGATGTTGATTGGGGTGGTTGGGGCTGTGGTTCCTGGGGTTCCTGGGGCTAGTTTGATTTTATTTGGAATTACAATTTGGGGATATCTTAAGGGTTTTGTGGGTATGGGGCGGGCTCTTGGGGTGGCGATCGCTGTTTTGATTGTGAGTATTGCTATTGATGCGATCGCCACTTACTGGGGTGCTAAACAAGCTGGTGCTAGTAAGTGGGGACAAATTGGGGCCATTGTTGGCTTTGGTTTGGGTTTTTTCGGTCTTTTACCTGCTTTGCCTTTTGGTGGACCTTTAGTAGGTATTTTGTTGGGGCCGCTTTTAGGGGCCATGATTGGGGAGTTTCTCTATAGACGAAATTTGCAGTTAAAACAAAGAGTTAAGTTATCTTTGAAAGCTGCTATTGGAATTGTGATGGGTACTGTGGTGGGGAATTTAATTCAGGGGGTTTTGGCGATCGCTTCTGTTATTACTTTCCTCATTACTACCTGGCCACCTGTAGGCTAAAGGGCATAAAAAGACGCACCCAGTTTTTTTCCCTTAAAAAGAGTAAACTCTTCCAGTCTCCGTAATATAAACTGCTTTATGGTCTTTATCTGGATATCCCCTGGTAATGCGAACTGTAATTACATTTCCTTCAGCGTTGTACTCGTAACCTAAGATGTCTGAATTGTAAATATTAACCGTTGCGTAATTATCTGCTTGACTGTTTAAATCCACTGTTAACCTTGTCGTGTTTCCTGCGGGTAAAAATCTTTCTGGTCCAGGATCTAGATTATAGGTAACAGGCAGTCCGCTTTCATTTACAAGTTGTAAAACAATTGGTTCCCGTGGATTTTGCGCTTTGACTTCTGGTTGCCAATATCCAGGTACATAACCCACTCCTGCTTGAGGCCATACTTGGCTGGGAGTAACTGCGATCGCGCTGGAAGCTAGTATGGTTGCTGTTATTAGCTTTATCAGTTTCATTATCTTTCCTTAGTCTGTACCAAAAACTGGAGTTTGCCAGATTTGGTGTGGCATTATAGCATAACTTATCCTGAGCTTTGGCCTCAATTCAGGTTGAATCTGAGAAAGCTGATGTTTTTATTTTTTAAGGAGTTGTTTAATGGTTGCGATTAATTCTTGTGGGTGAAAGGGTTTTGCTATGTAGGCATCTGCTCCTTGCTTCATGCCCCAGTAGCGATCGAACTCTTGACTTTTGCTGGAACACATTAATACGGGCACGTTTTGGGTTTTAGGATCTTTTTTAATGTGACGACAAAGTTCGTAGCCATTCATTTTGGGCATAACGACGTCCAGAACTACCAGATCTGGACAAAGGTCTTTTAAGTGTTCGAGGGCCTCTTCACCGTTACTGGCCTCGATGACATTAACACCGCTTTTTTTGAGCATCTCGGATATCATTTCCCGTAGGGTGACGCTGTCGTCCACAATCATAATTGTACTCATAAATGTTTTCCTGCTCTGTGGATGGAAAGGTTAATTTAAAAGGATAAAGCATCCAATTATGGGAGATTTTACCGCTAAAAGTGGATGCTTTATTAAGTTTAATTTATCTAATTTTGGTTATGGGGCGATCGGTTTTTGGATAATTTCCGAGAAATTACGCTTGACAAATAAACCAGCTTAGATTTGCTAATTCCATATAGCCAATGAAAAACTCCCAAAAGCTGTTGGCTGACAAAGACCGCCAATAACAATTGGGAGATTAACAGAAAAATTGTTAGGAGTGCAATTGCACCCCGTTACAACCAACCTTTAATTATTTAGTCAAGCTTTTGCGACGAATAAATAGACCTGCCGCAGCCATACCCAGTAAAGCAAGTGTGGTAGAAGGTTCTGGAACATCAGTTGGATTCAGTTTCACAGCGAAAACTAAGTCGTTGTGATCCAGATGTGGAGATTTATAGTAGTCTATATCCTCAGCAGCAAAAATTGTCCATTCTTCAAAACCTTTAAGCTGATAGGCTTTAAACAGGGAATCGTCAGTATACACACTACCATATTTTCGTGTTTTACTGCCCATGTTGAATGCTTTTGCAGCGTCACCGTCAGGATTCAACCAGAAATTCAAGCTGTCACCTTGAGAGTATCCTTCAATCCCACCATCAGTTTTGCTGTTCCAAACAGTACCAATATCTAAGAAATTAGGATTGAGACCGTTGTACTGGCTATCAAAAGTACCAACTTTTCGACCATTTGTGTCTATAATTGCACCATCGCCACTATAAGCTTTTATCTCTTCAAAAATAGAAGTTTTAGCTCCATTAAGAGATAGCTGTAAAGTGTTTTTATATCCAGCTGCCTCGCCCAAAAACATTACGTCAATGCTGTCATAGTCGGCATCAAGATTGATAAAATCTGGTAGCAGATCGTATTCAATCAAGTTTACGCCGTCAGCTTGAAGACCTCTGTCTGCCTGAGGTACTCCTATCCCGTCTGAGGTAGGCGTGTAAGGCAAAAGAGTTTCGCTCAAACTGGCTGCTGAGGCAGATGTAGCCCCCATCACAACAGTTGCCAGAGTAGCTGCTGTGGTAGTTAAAATAGAACGTAGTTGGTTTTTCATTTTAATTGCTCCTTTGTTACTAGAGGACATGAGTTATTAATTTCTTAGTCCTGTATTTTTTTCTTTATGTTTACATCGTATCCCATCTGGCGAAAGAATCAACATCTTTCGGGCAAGCTTTATCGAATCTTTACATAATTGCCAAATTTACGAGCTGAATAATTGATTTTTGGTTAGATTTTCCCATCAAAGCATTGATTTTTCGTTAACTACTTTCTAAATGCCCGAACAACTTCCGAAATCTTACTGAGACTTAAAAAAGCTCAGACTCCTAATTATCCAAAGAAGATTAGCGTTTCACTTTATTGGCCACCACCCCTAGTACAGAACCACCAGAAAGATTGAACCCATCTAAAGCTTTCATTACTAAAGAGCGATCGGTCTTTTCTAGACCCACAACTAAGATAGCTCCATCAGTACGAGCTGCTATGAGACTGGCATCTGCCAAATCTACAACTGGTGGAGTATCGTAGATAACTAGATCGAAAAAGGCTTGAAATTGCTCCATTAGATACTGAGCTTTCTTAGAAGAAAGAAGCTTAACGGGATCTGGTGGGACAGTACCTGCAGTCAATATAAAAAGATTATCATCCAAAGGCGATCGCTGGATTGCATCATTAAGACTTAAGTCAGTAGAAATAGCATTACTCAAACCCCGCAAGTTTGGTAAATCTAACTTCTTATGAATCTTCGGATTGCGCAAGTCTGCATCTACCAATAAGACTCGTTGGCCCATAGCTGCTGCAGTTTGGGCCAAATTCAAAGCCACAGTAGATTTCCCATCCCCAGGGCCAGCAGTACCTACCACCAAAGAGTGAAGTTGCATATCGTCGCTCAACAAGCGAAGATTGGTGTATAGAGAGCGAAAAGCTTCCCAGACAGCAGAAGAGTTGTAAGAACCAGAAACCTCTCGATCGGCTAAAGCAGTGACAACTGTCCCTTCATTAGAAACCACAGAAGTTAAAGGAAGTAGTATTTTTCTAAATCCCTGCAAACCTCCACGAGATTTTTTTAATTCTTTAGAAAAAGGAATAGTAGCTAGCAGTGGTAACTGGGTATCTTCTTCTATATCCTCAGCAGCGTGAAAGACATTATTAAGGAGCTCCAACACAAAAGCTGCCCCCATACCCAAAATCAAACCTCCTATGCCCGTTAAAGCGATCGCTTTCCTATTAGTTTTCGGAGCTTGGCCAACGAATGGAGGAGCTATTAACTCCCAAGGCACATCCTGTTGGGCAGCATCCAGTTCCAGAGCTTCTCTTTTTGCTAATTTTTCACCAAGAGACTCCGTAGCCACTTCTAACTCTCGCTCTATATTTGAATACTGACGCGCAACTTTTGGCAAAACTTCCAGCACCTTTTTCATTTCTTTTAGAGCTGCCTCCAGAGAGTTCTTCTGGTCTTGTAACCCTTCTATTTTTCCTTCATGCTTTTCTACAATGCTATAAGCTTGTATGTATGCTTCTCTTTCCAACTTTTGTTGTTGCTCCAGAAGGGAAATCAGAGTTGGGTGTTCTGAGGCTAATCTGGTTAAGGCTTCTGCCACTTCAACTCTTATATTTTGAATTTTAGCCACTAAAGGGCCATAAATTTCACCTTCACCTGCCAAAACAGCTAAATAGTTACCTTCTGCCAATAATTTTTTCTTAGTTTTATAAACAGATAAAGCACCAGCTAGCTCTACGTCTATTTCCACTATTCTCATGTCAAGACTATAAATTTTATCTATGAGTTTGTTACTGCTAAATTCGGGATTCATCAAATCGTAATTTTCTCGCAGATTTGCTAGTTCCTCTTGAAGCGCATTTACTTCTGCTTGTACTTTAGGTATTTGCTCTTCAATAAACTCTATTCCTTGACGCAAATTGGTCTGTCTATCTTCCAGGCGATATTCTATATAACCTTCGGCGACTTTCTCTAAAACAAATCTAACTTTTTCTTTATTTTTACCTTTAAAACTTACCTCTATAATTCTCGTACCTTGATCTTCTTCAAAAGGTCGAGTTACAGTTACGTCATTAGGTGTAAAATCAGAATATTTTTCCCTAATTTCTTCCGTAATGGGAGACATTACTTTAGGACTTTTTAACACTTTAATTTGGGTGACATAATCCAGACCGAAATCTTTTCCGTTGATAGTAGCCCATTGGTTTCCTTCTGTTTCGGTAAGTATGGCTTGCAACCTGCTTTCAGAAGTTGTAACAGGCTCTACTAATAACTGAAAACTGCCTACAAAAGTGGGAGGTCGCTTAGTCATTTTAAATAGCAATCCAGCAGTTACGATCGCGGCTACCCCAATAATCACAGGGGCTCTTCGTTTTGCCGCCGCCAAAATCTTACTTATCTCCTTAAGAACTTTCTCTTCATCGCTCTCTTCTGGCTGCGAGCTATAACCCAGAGGCAATGTTTGAGGCACAACCGTATTTTTGTTAAAATTTTTTGGCGTAGAATATCCTTCTTTATCCATCTTTTTCCTCTTTATTTAGCTATATTTATTTGACGATATTTAATAATTATAAAAATCAGTTTTCTTCTGTTAACTGATTGTCAATGATACCCAAAAATCCCAAAATTCTCAAAACTGTTTCAACCCGAGGTACAAATACCATCGAACGACCGATTGTTTCTAAAGTATCTGTGAACTTTGTAGTTCCATTTCGTCTAACTAAAATAATATCTTTATTGCGAAGTATGGGATTAGTCTCTTCGTTAATTCCAGCATTAAAATCTAACTCTACTTCGCGTCGAGTCACCGTACCATCAAAATTGAGGCGAATTAATTCGACAGATTCTAAACTTATTCTTCCCCAATAAATCACCCCTGAAGCTAGTATAGCTTGATTTAAAGATGTATTAGGGGGTAACTCCACTTCTGGTCGTGGGGGTGTGACGGGCGATCCGATGGCCTCTCCTACCACATAAACCTTAATTGCTTCTGGTGCAAAACTAGCAGCAGCTAACTCGCTCGCTTCCGAGGGATTGATTTCAGTAGCTTTAGGAATAAAAACTGTATCTCCTTCCTCTAAAATTAAATCTTGACTAACATCTCCACTTTCGATAAGTTCCCACAAATCCAAAGACAAATTTTGCTCGGTTCCATCGCTAAGAAGACGACGTACTCGAACGCGACGGATATCTGCGGTGGGCCTAACCCCTCCTGCTAACTGTATTGCTCTAGTAACCGTCGGCAATCCTTCAACTTGAATTTGAACAAAAGGGTCTCGGACTTTAATAATATAAGGACCGGGACGCTGGACTTCGCCTACGACTACTACTCGGCGAGGCTCTGTCAATTCTGCTGCCAAGCTAGTATTACTTAACTGACGAATTTCTGAAAGATTAGCGTTTCGATCGCTCGGAACGAAGATAACATCTCCATCTTGCAAAACTAAATCTTGAGAAATATCCCCCTGTCGTAAGAATTCTTGGAGGTTAACTTCAAGTGTTAGTTCTGCCCCTGTTTTAGTAGTTCTTTTAACCTGGAGATCATCGATAGCTGCCGAAGCGCTAATTCCTCCTGCAAGTTGAAGAGCTCTAGTCAGGGTGGGAAGGCCAGCGGAACGTCCATCTACTTGAGTGTCGCCTCCGGTGACAACATAGGGGCCAGGGCGAGTTACTGCTCCTAAAACTGCTACCGTACGAGGAGTTTCTAAATCTTCAGCGAAAGTAGCGGTGGCCAATCGGCGAATTTCTGATAAATTGACAGGGTTAGCTAAAGGGACGTAAATCGTATCCCCATTTTGGAGGGAGATATTTTCGCAGCGATTGCCGGTCCGCAAAAACGCCCATAAATTCTGAGGTATAATTTTTTCGACACCATTTCTTTGCTGTCTTCTTACCAAAACTTGACTCGGAGCCCCCGATAGAGTAATTCCGCCGCTGCGTTGGATCGCATCCATTACGGTTGGTTCTTCTATTCCTCGATGCTGGCTTTGATCTTCTCTCGACATGACGTAAGTTGCTGGATCGCTAACTTCACCAGCAACTACTACTTCTATAGGGCCTACAGATTGAACGTTAATATTTATTTGAGGATATTTGAAAAATCGACGGTATTTAGCAGTAATTAAATTAGTTGCCTCCTCAAGGGTTAAGCCCCCAATAGATACGCTGCCAATCATCGGTACAGATATCGTCCCATCTGTTGGAATCTGATGGTCGCCGCTGTATTCCGGTCCTTCGATATTATTGATTCGGATGCGATCCCCTGGTCCTAATTTAGATCCTCCCGAGTCTATTAAATTACAATCTAACTCCACTAGATTTGGCTCTTGAAATTCCCGAATTTCTTGTTGGGCCATAGCTGGATTTATAACTAAATTTACAGCCATTATGGGGGCAAAGAATTTAATTATTTTCCCAAAAAAACTTGCATCAAACATTTCTTTTTCTAGCTCGAATTAAATTAGCGATCGCTCGATCCATTCCCATTCTTGCCTTAAACCTTCTGCTAAAGAAACCTGCGGTTGATAACCCAAAATTTCCTTAGCTTTAGAAACATCAGCGCTAGTGTGGCGGGCATCTCCTCTGGCAGCTTCCACAAAATTTCTGCGGATGGGACTCCCGACAATTTGTTCCATTGTATCAATGACTTCTGTTAAGATTACGCGGGAGCCTCCTCCTATATTAAAAATTTGGCCTGCTGCTTCTGGTGCGGTGGCCGCAGCTAAATTAGCAGCAATCGCATCCCCAATAAAAGTAAAATCTCGCGTTTGCTTTCCGTCGCCATAAATTGAAATGGCTTTTCCCTCCATAATTAACTTAAAAAACTTATGAAAAGCCATATCTGGACGTTGGCGCGGGCCATAAACAGTAAAGTAACGCAAGGAGGTACAACTCACGCCAAAATTTTGATAATAAAGATCGCATAACTGTTCTCCTGCTAATTTAGTAATGCCATAAGGAGAAACAGGTTGAGGACAAATAGACTCGGGAGTGGGAAAAGTCTCTGCATTGCCATAAATAGAAGACGAGGAAGCATAGACAAACCTTGATAGGTTTGGAGCATCTTTAGCTGCCTCCAGCAAAATTTGAGTAGCATTGATATTGCGTTCGGTGTAAGAACGAAAACCTTGGCCCCAACTCGCCCGAACTCCTGCTTGAGCTGCTTGATGATAAACTACATCCACATCTACTAATAATTTCGACCAATCCAAAGATTGAATATCCCCTTCAATTAATTTAAAATTGGGATAAGTTTTCAACGCAGAAATATTCTGGCGTTTCAAAGCAGGATCGTAATAATCGTTAAATTCATCTACACCTATTACAGTTTTTCCTAAATTCAAAAGCGCTTCTGCTAGATGGGAACCGATAAATCCTGCCGCGCCAGTGACAACAATTTTACTCATTTATTGTACTCGATTAATTCATTATTTTGTAAGGGAAAACTCTCGATATAATCTAGCAAAATCTCTTGTAATTAAAGCTAGAATTAAAGGAGCGTAATTTATGACAATGCCGAATTTTTTAATAATAGGCGCACCCAAATCGGGCACTACTTCGATTTATAATTATTTGAAGCAGCATCCCCAAATTTATACCAGTTCCGTCAAAGAACCTGCTTTTTTTGCCTTTGAAGGAATGGAGTTGGATGGTTCAGTAGGCCCTTTTGCCGAAGGAGCCAAGAACCGTCCGCCAGATTCTTTTAAATGGTATCAAGAAAGAGTGAGGGCAGCCATTACAAATCTGGAAGATTATCAAGCCCTATTTAAAGGAGTTACCTCAGAAAAAGCGATCGGCGAAGCATCTCCGGGTTATATGTATTTTTCTAGATCGCCCGAACGCATCCATCATTACATACCAAACGTTAAACTGATCGCTATTTTGCGCAACCCTGCCGATAGAGCCTATTCTGCCTTAGTACATAGAGCTCAATACGGGCTCGATCCAGAAGCAGATTTTTCTAAAATTTTAGAAAAAGAAGACTATAATATCGATGATGAATGGTGGGGATTCAATCATCCAATTAGAATTGGGTTTTATTACAAACAACTAAAGCGTTATTACGACAAGTTTAGCCCCTCTCAAATAAAAATCTATCTTTACGAAGAATTAGAAAATAATACCCAAAGCTTAATGGAAGATATTTTTCGCTTTCTAGAAGTAGATGAATCCTTCACGCCCAACGTCTCCCAAAAATATCTGATCTCTGCCCTTCCCAAAAACCAGCTTTGGCATAAACTCTTAACAAAACCCAATCCTATAAAAGATTTAGCTAAAAAACTACTGCCAGAAAAATTTCGCCAACCTTTAGGCCAAAGTTTGATCGAGCAGAATATGGGCAAACCTCCTAAACCCCCTGATGTGCGTCGCCAATTGCTCGATATTTATCGAGAGGACATTACGCAACTGCAAGAACTAATCGGACAAGATTTGTCTAATTGGTTAGAGTAGTTGCTAGGATCTTCGCATCCGCGATCTTTAGCTCGTCCATTAGATTTACCAAAAATTAAGCTTTGTCTAAGCCTACTCAGAAAAGTCCAGATCGCTACTTAAAAACAGACCACCTCAAAGCTGACCTCAAAAGTCGTTCTCTAAAAGGTGGAGCCATAACGATTATAGGTCAGGCACTCAGGTTTACTTTAAGAATGGGTTCGACCATTATCCTGGCCAGACTTTTGACACCTTTTGACTACGGCTTAATTGGTATGGTTGCAGTAGTAGTCAATTTTGTGGCTCTATTTAAAGACCTTGGTTTGTCCGTAGCAACCATTCAAAGACCCGAACTAAATCACCAGCAAGTCAGTACCATGTTTTGGATTAATGTTAGCGTTGGTCTAACGATCGTGGTCTTGACTGTAGCATTATCCCCTGCCATTGCTTGGTTTTATCAAGAACCGCGACTGATCCCCATAACTATAGTTTTAGCCTCTGGAATGCTATTAGGTGGTTTGAGCGTTCAGCACCAAGCTTTGCTCAAAAGACAAATGCGCTTTGGGCAGTTAGCTTTAATTGAAATTTCTTCGATGTTTGTCGGTAGCGTAGCAGCTATTATCTCTGCTTGGTATGGGGCGGGATATTGGGCCTTAGTTATCCTACAATTAAGCGGACAACTAACTATCGTCGTGGGAGTTTGGTTGATGTGTGGTTGGCGTCCTGGATTTCCTAAATGGGATTCTAGCATCCGCCCCATGTTGGCCATCGGCGGTAACTACACTGGTTTTACCATTCTTCACTACTTCTCTACAAACTTTGACAATATTTTAATCGGTTCTTCTTTAGGACCGAGACCATTGGGTTTGTACGATAAAGCCTACCAGTTGCTTTTGCTACCTTTGCGACAAATCAACATTCCCATCAGAAACGTGGCCATACCTACCCTCAGCAGCCTTCATACAGAGCCGGTACGATATAAGGTTTATTACCATAAAGCCCTTTTATTGATGACTACCTTTGGAATGCCTCTAGTAGTTTTCACTTTCGTCGTGGCAGACGAACTCGTTCCCCTGCTTTTGGGAGAGCAATGGGCGGATGTGGTGCCCATATTTAGAGTGTTAGGTTTGGCAGCTTTTTTAAGTACCTTTAATATGGCGGCTGGATGGGTTTTTATTTCTTTTGGTCGAACAGATCGCCAATTTCGTTGGGGTATCATTGCTTCAATTATAACTACTCTAAGTTTTGTTATTGGCATTCGGTGGGGAGCAATTGGGGTGGCGGCAGGGTTCAGCATCTCTCGATTAATTATCCAACCTTTGGAGCTAATTTACTGTTATCGCGGTTTGCCACTGCAAATTGAAGATTTATTGAGGACATTATCCCTGCCTTCTTTTGCTTCTATTGGAGCAGGTATTCTTTTATGGAACCTCAATGTGTTGGTCAATATTTCTAATTCAGAAGCGGTTGCTCTTTTCCTAAATGCCATTTTTTACGCCTTGTTATATTTGGGATTATGGGTAATATTTCCTCAAGGCAGGCGAACTTTAAAAGAGCTGTTAAAACTTGTGAAAGAGTTGAAACGCAAACCCAAAGGGGCTGGCAATATTTCCAATAAAAATTAGGCTAAATTTATGCGAATAGCATTTATAGTAAATCAATTTCCCGCCTTATCTGAAACTTTTATTTTAGAGCAGATAACAGCTTTAATAGATCGCGGTCACGAAGTCGATATCTATTCAAACTATGTCGGTAATCTTTCTAAGGTACACCCGGAGGTAAAAAATTATAACTTACTAGAGCGAACTTTTTACGCGGAAATGCCCAAAAATCGCTTAGAACGTATAGCAAAAGCGACGAGTTTAATTGCTACTAAATACTGGAAAAGACCGGACATTTTATTGAATTGTCTGAACGTTTTTAAATATCAAAAAAAAGCAGCTTCATTGCAACTACTATTTGCGGCGAATAACTGGATAGATAAACCAGATTACGACATAATTCACTGTCAGTTAGGATTTCTCGGTTATGACGGAATCTTATTTAAAGAACTGGCTTCTTTAAAAGGAAAATTGATAACTACTTTTAGAGGTAGCGATTTTAAACTTTATTTAAAAATGTTCGGTCAAGATTACTTTGACAGACTATTTGAAAAATGCGACTTAATTTTGACAGTCTGCGATCGCATGAAACAGCAGAAAATTGAGATGGGTTGCGATCCTAAAAAAGTTATCGTACATCGAAGCGGAATAAATTTTGAAAGGTTTGTATATACGCCGCGTCAAGTGGGTTTGGATGCCAAAGTACGCCTTATTAGCATAGCTCGTTTAGAAGAAAATAAAGGGTTAGAATATAGCATTAGGGCGGTAGCGAAATTGTTAGCAGAAAAACCAAATATTGAGTACAATATTCTCGGGGATGGTTCGCTCATGTCAGAATTGCAGGAAGCGATCGCTCGATTAAATGCTGGCAATAAGATAAAGTTACTAGGGTGGAAAAATAGATCGGAAGTCATAGATATTCTCAACCAATCTCATATTTTAGTTGCACCTAGCGTACTCGGTAAAAATGGTACCCAAGAAGGGATACCTAATGTTATTAAAGAAGCGATGGCAATGGGTTTGGCAGTGGTTAGTACCTACCACAGCGGCATCCCCGAACTGGTTTCAGATGGAGTTTCGGGTTTTTTAGTACCGGAAAGGGATGTAGATGCGTTAGTCGATAAGCTAGGCTATCTGGTAGAGCATCCCGAGCTATGGCCCCAAATGAGTTGGACGGGTAGAGATTTTTTAGAAGAGCATTATGAGATTAACAAACTCAACGATCGCTTAGTAGAAATCTATCAACAATTAATTAAAACAGGGTGAAAAATAAATATGAACCATCAAAAAAATTCAGACAAAGGTGGTTACAAACAATATTTAGAAAGCAACCACAGAAACTTTGTCGGACCAGAAGAAAAGTACGATGTTATGGGTGCGATGCAATTTAGTTTGCTTTATTTATTAGGTCTAAGAGAATCAGATTATCTATTAGATATTGGCTGCGGTTCTTTGAGAGCAGGGAAATTATTTATTCCTTACTTATTACCAGGTCATTATTTCGGAATAGAACCCCAAGAATGGTTAATAGAAAAAGCCATTCAAGAAGAACTAGGAGGAAACGATCTAATTAAAACAAAACAACCAAAATTTAGTAACGATCGAAATTTTACCTTAAGCATCTTCAAGCAAAACTTTGATTTTATTTTGGCTCAATCAGTTTTTTCTCATGCTTCACCAAATCAAATTTCACAATGTCTTGCAGAATCTAAAAAAGTGATGAATGCTGACTCTATTTTTGCAGCTACTTTTGTACAAGGCGATAGCAATTATGACGGTGATGAGTGGTTATATCCTGGTGTTGCTAAATACACTTTAGAATTTTTTACAGAACTGGTGGAAAATCAAGGGCTTTCCTGCAAACAGATAAATTTTTCTCACCGACTGGGACAAACTTGGGTAACAATTACAAAACCATCAAATCAAAAAATAAATCGTCTCGATATTTTAGATTTGGGAGCAAGCGGACTCAGGGAAGAGTTGTCAGAATGTCGAACTAATTTGGCAAAAATAATGCGGCATCCTTATGTTAAATTAGGATTTAAAATAAAAAATTTTCTAGATAAAACTAAGAATCTAAAAAAATAAGTTTTTGTGAAATAACCCATGATTTGTTCTTAATTGAATCAAGAGAATAAGGAGGGATAAATTGCTAGAAAAACCACTGGTTAGCGTCATCATACCGACCTACAACCGTGCAGGTATAATTCGTCGCACGATCGAGAGCGTTCAGGCTCAAACTTATAAAAATGTAGAGATAATAATAGTTGACGATGCTTCAAAAGATAATACAGAAGAAGTAGTTAAAGCTATTAAAGATGAGAAAATTCGCTATCTTCCCAATGTTAATAATCAGGGAGCTTCAATTACTCGCAATAATGGGGTAGAAGCGGCTAGAGGAGAATATGTAGCATTTTTAGATTCAGATGATGTTTGGTTGCCTAATAAAATTGAGTTGCAATTACCTTTACTCTATAATCATCCCAAGAAGGAAAAAGTTGTGGGTTATACCCAAGTAACTAACGATGAAGGCGTGTCTGTTTCTATTATTCCCGATCGCGCTAAAAAAGAAGATGAATCTTTGGCAGATTATTTATTTGTTAATGGCGGATTAATGCAAACGGGTACTTTAATGATGCCGACAAAATTAGCAGTAGAAACGCCTTTTAGACCTGGAATAGTTCCCCATGAAGATCCAGATTTATGCTTGAGATTAGAAGAAAAGGGGGCTTGTTTTGTTTTTGTAGATAAACCTTTGACAGTATGGAATAATGACAAACGGGGAAATAGAGCTACGGGTATGTCAGATTATTTAGTATCTTTAAACTGGATTAAAGAATACGAAGGGGTTATCTCGCCAAAAGCATATAGAGGGGTTTTAGTAACAGAAGTTGTTAGGCGATTAATTGATAGCGAACAAAAAAGAATTTATGCGGAGAAACTCTCATTAGAAGCTTTGTTGTATGGCGCAATATCCCCGAGCAAATTTTTGCTATTAACCAGAAGGATTATGATTCCTAAAAATATTAGAAAACCTTTGAAAGATTTGTGGGATAAAGTAATATCTGGGAAGCAACAAAGTACGATGGAAAAAGAAAGGTAAAGTAAATTTATGAAACCATTGCTTCTATGTCGGTCGGATGGGGAATTTGGAGCCGATCGCGCTGCTTATAGATTGCACCAAGGTTTGCGAGGTATTGAAGTAGATTCTAAGCTGTTAGTGCAAAATAAATTGACTGACGATAAATCGGTTATTTGTCCTCTGGGGAATTTGCAGAAAAAGCTGATTAGCTTTAGAGAAACTTTTGATGCTTTGCCAGTTAAATTTTATCGACAACGCCCAAAAACTATGTTTTGGCCGGAGTGGTTTCCCGATCGCTTACCTTCAATGGTAGCTAAATATAGCCCCGATGTAATTAATTTGCATTGGATTTGTAGGGGATATTTGCAAATAGAAACTCTGGCAAAATTTAAGAAACCTTTAGTGTGGACTTTCCATGATATGTGGGGGTTTACGGGAGGATGTAATTATAGCGAAAATTGCGATCGCTACGAGCAATCTTGCGGCAGTTGTCCTCAATTAAACAGTAATAAAGATCGAGATTTATCTCGGTGGGTTTGGCAGCGGAAATTAAAAGCTTGGCAAAATATTAATTTAACAATTGTAACTCCTAGTAAATGGTTGGCAGAACGTACTAAAGCTAGTCCTTTATTTAAAAATAAGCGAGTAGAAGTAATTCCTAACGGCATCGACACCGAAAAATATAGACCAATAGAGCGATCGCTTGCCAGAAGATTGCTTAAGTTGCCCCAGGAGAAACAATTAGTGCTTTTTGGGGCGGTAAGCGGTACCAGCGATCGCCGCAAGGGATTTCATTTGCTCCAACCTGCCCTCCAAAATCTAAGCAAGTCTGGATGGCACGATAAAATAGAATTAGTTGTCTTTGGTTCGTCAAGGCCAGATGAAGAGCTAGAGTTGGGTTTTAAGTCCCATTACTTGGGAAAATTGGGGGACGATATCTCTCTGGCCTTAGTTTATGCCGCAGCAGATTTGTTTGTTGCCCCCTCAGTGCAAGATAATCTGCCCAATACGGTTATGGAGGCCATTGCTTGCGGTACTCCTTGCGTTGCTTTTAATATTGGTGGGATGCCAGATCTGATAGAACATCAACAAAATGGTTATTTGGCAGCAGCTTATAACATTGAAGATTTAGCAACAGGTATTGGTTGGGTATTGGAAAATTTAGATAGACATCAGAAATTATCTCAGCGGGCTCGCATAAAAACAGAAGCAGAATTTACTCTTAGCTTACAAGCAAATCGTTATTCATCTTTGTTTGCCGAGTCCCTGTCAAGTGGAGATAAAAAAAACAGCAATAATGGCAGCTAATAAATATCAATTAAACGATTTTTTAAAGTCCCTACTACGTCTTTGTTTTGGATTGGAAAAATGGTTTGGAATAGGACTTTTTGTGCTGTTTACCGATGCCTTTCTTTCTCTGTACGTTGCTAATGGCTATGGATTTTTAGAACGTCTGAGGTTTTATATTTGGAAATTAAATTTATTAATTGTCATTTGTTTGTTGTTATTGCGATGGGAAAAGACATTTTTTATTGTTAAAAAAGCTAAATTCCTTCTAATTTTTGTAGGGTATGTGTGGCTTTCTCATTTATGGTCTCCCGTTCCAGCAGATACTAAATACCACGCTCAAAGATTAATAGAAACGACTTTATTTGGCATTTATTTTGCTTCGCGTTTTGATTTTCGAGAACAGACAAGGATGTTAGGAATTGCATTTGGAATAGGGGCAGTTTTTAGTTTTATTTATGTTGTTATCTTTCCCGGGATGGCAATTATGAACGATTTAGAGGCGGGTTTGATTAGCACTTGGCGGGGAGTTTATATCCATAAAAATACTTTAGGACGTTTGATGGTTATAGGTTCGATGTTGTTTGTAACCAATGGTTTGACGGCTCCCCCAAAACAACGTTTGATGTGGTTTGGTATTTTTGGTTTGACAATTATTCTAATTTTAGGCAGTCAATCAAAAGCAGCTTTAGTTAGCGTTGCTTTGCTATTAGGAATATCGCCATTGCATCGGATTTTTCGCTGGAACCTCAAAATTGCCATACCTCTTTATATAATTGTTTTAATGCTGAGTTCTGTCGTGGGGATATTGCTGGCTAATTACTGGAGCGCAGCTATGGGGGCGATCGATAAAGATCCAGGTTTGAACGGGCGCGTAGATATTTGGAATCTTGCACTCCCATATATTCCCCAGCGTCCTTGGTTGGGGTGGGGTTTTAAAGGGTTTTGGCGAATGTGGCAAAGCGAAGAACACGCGAAAATATTGCGGACTATAGCCACTTGGGAACCGCCAGACGGCCACCAAGGATTTATGGATTTGGTGATAGAATTGGGTATAATTGGGGCGTTTCTCTTTTTCTTAGGATTTTTCGATGCTTTTAGGAAAGCCATAAAGTTTATTCGCTCTTTTTCTTCGGCAGAAGGGGTTTGGCCTTTGGGATTTATGACCTATTACATCATAATGAATTTAACCCAAACTCAACTGATGCCAACTTACACGATTTATTGGTTAGTTTATAGCATAATTATTAGCTTACCGGTGATGGAGTCTGAAAATAAACCAAAGCTTCAGTCGGTTGAATTTAATGTTAAAAAACCCAGAAAAAATTTAACTAAACGCTATGGTAAAAAGTGGTCTGGTAGAAGAGGAAAATCTAAAAATACTCGTTTTTGATTGGTATTTTTATCTGAAATAGGTGCATTTTTAAATTATTGAAAGTTTTAAAATAGAGGAAAGTAATGGTTAATACAAGCAAAGCTAACCGAGAAAAAACTTTAATTTTTATTCATATTCCGCGTACAGGTGGAGTGACGTTAGATACTATTCTCGAACGTAATTACAATTTAGCAAGAATGTTTTCGCTTTACAACGAGGAGCAAGTAAAAGAATTTAAGCAATTATCGGAAGAAAAAAAACAAAAGATTGAGTTTCTAAACGGGCATTTTATGAGTTGCGGAATTCACGAACAGTTGCCTAATCCTTGTACTTATATTACGGTTTTGCGGGAGCCTGTAGATAGAGTGGTTTCTCATTATTATTTTATTAAGCGATCGCCTCATGTCTATTTACACGACAGATTGACTTCGGAAAATATGAGCCTTAAAGATTTTGTCAGCAGCGAAATGACTATAGAATCTAATAACGGACAGACAAGGTTAATTGCTGGTTGGAAAACTGCCCCTGGCATAGGTATCGGTAAATGTCCTCCAGAAATGTTAGCTCTTGCTAAAGAAAATATCGATCGACATTTTGCGGTGGTAGGATTTACAGAAGAATTTGACAAGACTTTGATTTTGCTAAAACAAGCTTTAGGACTTAGAGAAACTTTTTATGCCAAACGCAATCAAACGAAAAACCGCAAAGCTGTAGATGAGATACCTCAAGAAACTTTGGAATTAATCGAAAAATATAACGAACTCGATTTAGAACTTTACAACTATGCTAAAGCTAAATTTGAAGAAAAAATTCAAAGTTTGGGAGAGAGTTTTGAAAAAGAGTTAAGAGAGTTTCAAAGTTTAAACGAACGATTTGGTTCGATTTACAGTTGGACGGGATTGGCAATTAATAAAGTCAGAAAATTGTTTTAAAATAAAATATGGAATCTGAAAAAATAGCCTTACTTATTACTTGTTATAACCGACGAGATAAAACTGTAAAAGCTCTCGAAGCAGCGTTTAAACAAGTCCTCCCAGAAGATATAGAACTGGTAGTTTATCTAGTAGATGATGGTAGCAACGACGGTACTTCTGAAGCGGTAAGCCAGAATTATCCTCAAGTTAAAATTTTGCACGGAGATGGTTCTTTATTTTGGAATGGCGGTATGCGAATGGCCTTTGACGAAGCTTTGAAGTCGGATTTCGACTACTACCTGTGGTTAAACGACGATACAAATCTTTATACTGATGCTGTAGGTAAGTTGCTTTCTACTTACCGTCAATTAAGCGACTACCGAACGACGGAACCTGTTATATTAGTAGGAGCAACTTGCGACCCCGAAACAGGAGCATTAACTTACAGCGGTATGGTCAGAAGTACCTGGTGGCATCCTCTGAAATTTCGCTTGGCAGAACCATCAGAAGAGGCCAAACTTTGCGATACGATGAACGGTAATTGCGTCTTGATACCGCGAGCGATCGCTAAGTCGGTAGGAAATTTAGACCCAAACTTCACCCACAGTACGGGAGATTTAGATTATGGCCTGCGAGTGAAACAGCATGGAGGTTCTGTTTGGTTGGCCCCTGGTTATGTGGGGACTTGTAGAGTTAACTCTTTTCAGGGAGACTCTTGGGAAGCAGCAGATTTAAGTTTGCGCGATCGCTTCAAAAAAGCCCTTAACCCCAAAGGACTACCTCTGGCAGAATGGAAAGTATTCGCCCGACGTCATGCAGGCCCTTTATGGCCTTTTTATTGGTCTCTTCCTTATGTAAGATTGTTATTAGCTGCTACTTTCGGCGGTCGGATGTCCAGTCATATCAACGGCTAACTCGCTCTAAGCAATAATAATAACGGAACGATTACCACCACATTCCCTATTCCCAAAAATATGAGCTCGGCAACTGTCAAACATCAAATCAAAAAATACACGGCTAAATTGATTAGTTTAATTCCTTTTAATTTAGCGCGGGTAGGTCTTTATAAATGGTTGTTAAAATACGATATAGATTGGTCGGCAAAAATTGGATTTTCCACTATTATTGCTGCCGAAAAAGTTAGTATAGGAAAACAAGTTAAAATAGGTCGCTATAACTTGTTGGTTGGTTATTTTACACTAAAAATTGAGGAAGGAGCGAAGATTGGAAATAGAAATGAGTTTATTTGTGGAGATTGGGTTTTAGACAAAAAATTTGAAAATAAGGGTTTTGCGCGACAATGTATTTTAGGCAAAAATAGTTTGATTAACAACTGTCATTTTATCGATTTAGTAGGGAAATTTGAATTACAGGAAAACTCTTGGATAGCCGGTCGTCAAAGCCAATTTTGGACTCATGGTTCTGTAGCTACCGAAAAAGCTATATCTATCGGAAAAAACTGTTATTTAGGTTCGGCAGTGCGGTTTATTGCGGGCTCGCAAATAGGAGATAATATTATTGTCGGTATTGGCAGCGTTATTACGAGAAAATTCGAGATTAACAATGCATTAATTGCTGGAGTTCCCGCAAAAGTAGTTAAGGAAAATTATGATTTTAAAACGAAGACAAATTTGGAAACTGTTTAGGGGATGAAATGGATCGTTTTTCTTAATAAACTCTGTGGTCCCAGTTAAACGTTTTCTATTGCCTGTTACCTAAAATCCGCAACTTTTTGTACATCATCAGAGGTGAGAATTGCTATAAGCGATCGCCCCCGCCCTCTTCCCAAAATCTTATGAGAAAGCGCGTTGTCCTCCTAACAAACTTTATCCCCCCTTACCGTCTACCCCTTTACAAGGCAGTAGCCGCGAGAGTGCCAGAATTACAAGTTTTAATCTCAACACCAATGGAGGCAAACCGAAATTGGCAACCAAACTGGGAAGGATTAAACGTCACCGTCCAGCGCAATATAACTTTAAATCGGACTTGGCGACACCCTCATGGATTTTCCGAACCGGTATATGTTCATATTCCCTACGACACTATCGGCCTGCTATACCGCCATCGACCGGATGTCATCATCTCGGGGGAAATGGGCCCGCGCACGGTCCAATCTTTAATTTACCGCAAATTAAACCCTCAAAGCAGACTAATTATGTGGGGTACAGTTTCCGAATATAGCGAACAAGGCAGAGGAAAACTGCGGGAAAAATTGCGACGCTGGTTGTTGCCCCAGGCAGACGCCATGTTGGTCAATGGAAACAGCGGTGCCAGATACGTCCGCGAATTTGGGGTTCCTCAAGAAAAGATTTTCTTCGCCCCATACACCACGGAAATATCTCCATTCGTGGCCGTGCCCTTAGCGAGAGAAGAAAAAGAAGCCTACAGATTACTCTACGTCGGTCAGCTAGTGGAACGTAAGGGGATCGAACCATTTCTGGCTACTTTACGCCAGTGGGGTTTGAAGCATCCCGAAAGACAATTAGAGTTTTGGTTAGTTGGCGACGGGCCCCTGCGGACAACTATTCAAGAATTCTCTTTGCCCCCAAATGTATCGTTGCGGTTGTTGAGAAGCGTAGCTTATGACGAGTTGCCCCACTTTTACCAACAGGCGGGTATTTTCGTGTTTCCGACTCTGGCCGATGAATGGGGTTTAGTGGTTAACGAGGCGATGGCCGCCGGTTTACCCGTTCTTGGCAGTCTTTACAGTCAATCTGTGGAAGAGTTAGTTAGAGAAGGAGAAACTGGTTGGACGTTTAGACCCGATCGCCCTGAAGAAATGTTAGCAGCATTAGAACGTGCGATGGATGCACCGATCGAAGTATTAGATAGAATGAGAGTAAAAGCTCGCCAGGAAAGTCAAGACATAACTCCTGAGTTGGTGGGCGATCGCTTTTTAGATGCTATAAATTATGTTTCGTTCTAAAGGGTGTTATTGTAAAAATGAATATCGACATTCAGGAAATCTACCGTCCCATTCTAACCCACTTCCGACGTTCGAGATTGCGGAAGTTTTACGAGTTGTTCGAGATTACTGCTCGTACTAAAATACTCGACGTGGGAGGGAATACTTTTTTTTGGGACTTAGCCAGAAGCGAAGGACTAACCGTACCTAAAATTACAATTATTAATGTTTATCCTAACCTCGATCCTTTGCCAGAAAATATCGATTGGGTAGTGGGAGATGGTAAAAAATTACCCTTTGAAGATTTAGCTTTCGATTTAGCATTTTCCAACTCAGTAATCGAACATTTGTACGATTGGGAATCTCAAGTTGAATTTGCCAATGAAATCCCAAGGATAGCCTCTAATTATTTCGTACAAACGCCTAGTAAAAACTTTATTGTTGAACCTCATTTTATTACCCCTTTTATTCATTGGCTGCCTAAAAATATCCAAAAAAAGCTGGTTCGTAACTTTACTGTTTGGGGTTTAATTACTCGTCCTACACCGGAGCATTGCGAAAAAATATTGGCAGAATTGCGGTTATTAAATCAAGAAGAAATGGTTAGACTCTTTCCCGAGAGTAAGCTAGAAATAGAAAGGGTATTAGCATGGGAAAAATCAATAATTGCCATCAAAAAATAATTTGATTTAGCGGTGCATTTTATCAAATTGAGTCTGAATTAAGGAGCTAATAAATTGATTAAGTCGAAAAGCAAAATCGCTGTTTTTTTAGTATGTTTAGTCTTATCTGTTGGGCTAGTTTTAGCTTGCGGGAACCCTAATTTCGGTCAAGACGAAAATAGAACATCGAATGTCGATACCATTCCACCAAGCCTTTTCGGATTGCATGTTGGACGGGTGGCTACCACTGGAACGTTTGATAACGATCGCTACATTACCAAACTAACCGCCTGGCCGAAAGTACCTTTTGCCACTTGGCGCTTGATAGATGCTTATGTATATTGGTTTATACTCCAGCCTCAAAAAGACCGATGGAATTTTGAAATTTTGGACAAGTCTATCGCTTTGGCAGAAGAAAATGGAGTAGAACCATTGCTACCTCTGGCCGTAATTCCTCGATGGGCCTCGGCCCGTCCCGATGAACCAGGAACTTTTGGCCCTGGCACCGCTGCCGAACCTAAAGATATTGAAGACTGGCGCAATTATGTGCGTACCGTGGCCACTCGTTACAAGGGCCGCATTCGCTACTACGAAATCTGGAACGAAGCCAATTGGGAAAAATTCTATACTGGTACTCTTGAGGAAATGCTGAAGCTTTGTCGAGAAGCCTACCAGATTCTCAAAGAAATAGACCCTAATATCATTGTAGTTTCCCCATCGGCAGCTAATCTTGCCTATATGGATAACAAGGGTCTGCTATGGCTAGAAGAATTTTTAGCCGCAGGTGGAGGAGAGTATGCCGATGTTATTGGCTATCATTTTTATATCAACGTCAAGCCCCCAGAAGCCCTCGTACCGGTGATTCGCAAAGCGCGGGAAATTATGGCCAAGTACGGACAGGGAGATAAAGAACTCTGGAATACCGAAGCAGGTTGGTTGGGTTCGAGACCGAAACTTTCCGATGAAGAGGCTGCCGCTTATGTGGCCAGGTCTTATATTTTAAATTGGGATGGGGGAGTTAGTCGTTTTTATTGGTATGCTTGGGATTTACTGAAGACCGCAGTGCCTCTGGTAGAAAAAGATCGCGAAACTCTTACTCCTGCGGGGATAGCTTACGGTGAAGTCTATAAATGGTTGGTGGGGGCGGGCATGAGTCCTTGCCAAACTGATGCTCAAAAAACTCGGACTTGCCAACTTACTCGCCCTAATGGCGATCGCTCTTGGATAATATGGAACCCCCAAAACAAGTTAAGCTTTTCAATTCCTCAAGATTGGAATATAAATAGAGTTAAAGATTTAACTGGGGCTAGCCGTAAGGTGCAAGGACAGCAAGGTTTAGAAATAGGGTCTTCTCCATTGTTGTTAGAAGGGAGTTAGTAAAGGGGGAATTTATTTTAACATTATGCAAGTATTAATTTCAGCCCTCAGTCGATTTTCCAAACCAAGCGGTATTTGTAGATATGCTGCTAATTTAGCTAAATGTTTGGCAGAAAGCGATCGCGTAACTCAAGTTACCTTAGTCTTAGGAGAATGGCAAATAGGTTATTTTAAAAACTCCTTTCAAATTGATTCCCCCAAAATTAACCTACTACCAATTAACATCAAAAATAGCTCCCTTTACAGAAACATTTGGTTTCTCTTTCAACTCCCCGCTTTAGTTAAAAAAATCAAACCAGACATCGTTCACCTATCGTTTCCAATACCCTTTTTAAAATTTTTATTTTCCGTACCAGTTGTAGCTACAATTCACGATTTATATCCTTTTGACAAACCAGAAAATTTTGGTTTTCCCAACGTTTGGTTCAACCAATTATTCTTAAAAATTTGCCTCGCAAATTCTCAAGGCATAGTCTCAGTTTCTCAACAGACTTCAAACAGGATCGAATATTATTTTCCCAAATTATCTGCCAAAAAGAAAAACCGCGTAATTTATAATTACGTCGATTTTAGTTCTACAAAAGTGCAATTTCCACAAATTAACGACATAGAAAATAGCAAATTTTTATTGTGCGTCGCCCAACATCGGCAAAATAAAAATATAGATTTGCTAATTAAAGCATTCGCTCTTTTAAGAGAACAAGAACATAAAATTAACTTTTCTACTAAACTGATTGTAGTAGGAAGTCAAGGACCGGAGACGGAAAATATTGGGAAACTTATCCAAAGCCTTTCTCTGGAAAATCGGGTAATTTTAACTTCATCAGTTAGCGATGGAGAGTTGTGTTGGCTTTATCAAAATTGTAAAGTGTTAGTATGCCCTTCTTCTGTGGAGGGATTTTGTTTGCCTCTGGCAGAAGGATTGTATTTTTCGACACTAACAGTCTGCTCCGATATTCCGATATTAAGAGAAGTGGGAGGTTCTGATTGTATTTATTTTGACTTAGAGAGAGAACCAATTAAAAATCTCGCTACAGCTATAGCTAATGTCTGGGAAAAACCGAGAATAAAGCGCGAAAGTGGTGAGTTTCGATTTTCCCAAACTAGAGCAACCAGTGAATATATTGAATTTTATTGGCAATTATTATAAGATTACAAATATTCAAACAAAAAGGGTGCATTTCTAATTGTTGATAATTTAACCTCGTGGGTGTTTTTGCAAATATGGGATGCTCCCATCAATAATTTTTTTTAGGAGGATACAATGAGCGTTGCTATCATTACCGGTTCTGCCGGTTTAATTGGTTCGGAAGCTTCTAAATTCTTTGCTGAAAAAGGCTTCGACATCGTAGGAATTGACAATAATATGCGTCAAGTCTTTTTTGGAGCAGACGCTTCCACAGCGTGGAACCGAGAAAGATTGGAAAAATCTTTAGGCGGAAAATATCGCCATCTCAACATCGATATTCGAGATACGGAAGCAATTAACAAGACTTTTCAAGAATACAGTTCCGACCTAAAATTAATAATCCACACCGCCGCCCAACCTTCCCACGACTGGGCAGCTAAAGATCCGCAAATGGATTTTACCGTTAACGCCAACGGCACTTTAAATATTCTGGATGCCACTCGCAATTATGCTCCAGAAGCGCCTTTTATTTTCACTTCAACTAATAAAGTTTACGGCGATACCCCCAACAGCTTGCCTCTGGTAGAGTTGGAAACTCGCTGGGAAATAGAATCCGGCCATACCTACGAACCTGGCATTCGCGAAGATATGTCCATCGATAACTGCCTCCATAGTTTATTCGGGGCTTCTAAAGTGGCCGCTGACGTGCTGGTACAGGAATACGGACGCTACTTTAATATGCCCACTGCCTGTTTTCGCGGGGGATGTCTCACGGGGCCGAACCATTCGGGGACTCAACTGCATGGGTTTTTGGCCTACTTGATGAAATGCACCGTAACTGGCAAACCCTATACCATTTACGGTTATAAGGGCAAACAAGTCCGCGACAACATCCACAGCGAAGATTTGATTAAAGCTTTTTACGAATTTTTCCAGGCCCCACGGGTGGCCCAAGTTTACAACACTGGTGGGGGACGACATAGCAACTGTTCGATGTTGGAAGCTACCCGAATGTGTGAAGAGATTGCGGGGCGGGAGTTAAACTCGACTTATGCTGAAACTAATCGTGTTGGAGACCATATTTGGTGGATTAGCGATAACGGCAAATTCAGCAGCCACTATCCCAACTGGAAGATGAAATACGATGTCAAGGAAATTCTCAAGGAAATTTATGAGTTTAATCAAGACCGTTGGTTGAAAGAGGGGGAAGGCTAAATGATTGATGGGGGAAAAAAAAATATTGCGGGCGTGTTGGTGAACGCTATTGATTACGAAGGGGCTGTTACGAGAATTATTGACGCTGCTAAGGCAAAACAACCAATGGCTGTTTCCGCATTGGCGGTTCATGGGGTGATGACTGGGGTTCAGGCTCCTAGCCATCGCTATCGTCTCAATCATTTCGATCTGATTTGTCCCGATGGTCAACCGGTGCGATGGGCCATGAATTTGATGTACAAAACCAAACTCAAAGACCGCGTTTACGGCCCCACTTTGACTTTATTGGTTTGCGAGAGGGCTGCGGCAGAAGGGTTGCCAATTTATTTGTATGGCAGTAAACCGGAGGTTTTGGAGGCTTTGTCGGATAAATTGCGCGATCGCTATCCAAACCTAATTATCGCAGGTTCTCAACCTTCGAGGTTTAGAAAAGTTTCTCCAGAAGAAAAGCTGGAAATTGCTAAAGAGATTCGCGACAGCGGGGCCGCTATTACTTTAGTAGGTTTGGGCTGTCCGCGCCAAGAAGTATGGGCCTACGAATATCGAGAAGAGTTACCAATGCCGTTGTTAGCTGTTGGGGCCGCTTTTGATTTTCATGCGGGGTTGCTGCCTCAGGCACCAAAAAAACTCCAAGATTTAGGTTTGGAGTGGTTTTATCGGTTGGTCCAAGAACCGAAACGCTTGTGGAAGCGGTATTTGTTTTTAAATCCTTATTATGTATGGCTGATAAGCTTGCAAATGTTAAAGTTGCGCAAGTTTGACCCGAAAAACGTGCCGCCACCTCAAGAAGAAATCCTTTACGGTTAAGCTTGTCGCGAACAAATTCAGTCGCTGCTTTGTAGTTTTTACCCAATAAATTATGTCAAATAATATCGAAAACTTTGCTTTAATTATTGGAGCGATGAAATCAGGTACTACCACCCTTTTCGATTACTTGTCACAACACCCAGAAATCTGCGTTTGTCAACCAAAAGAGCCGAATTTTTTTTCGTGCGATCGCCAATGGGTTCAAGGATGGAATTGGTATCAAAGTTTGTGGAAGTGGAATCCTAGCGTACATGAAATAGCTCTGGATGCTTCAAATAGTTATACGAAAATACCAGATTGGTCTAATGCAGCGGAAAGAATATCTCAGATAAAAGCCGAGTTTAAATTTATTTATATTATGAGAAATCCAGTGGAGCGAATTGAATCGCAATACAATTTTTGTAAGACTTTTCCGGGGCAACACCGTCTTACATTTTCTGAATTTATGCCTCATGGCATAGCGGTTTCTAAGTATGCGATGCAATTAGATGAATACTACAAGAGATTCCCTTGCGAACGCATTCTTCTCCTCTATTTTGAAGATTTAAAGAGCAGACCTATGGAACTGGTTAAGAAGGTTTGCGAATTTTTAAATGTCGCTCCTTCATATAACTTTCAGAGTTTAGGAAAAGTTAGCAATCCTACAGTAGTTGAAAGCTCGTTGCTTGGGGCAATCAAAAGCAATAAAATACTGCATAATTTAATTATGTCAATATTTACCCCCAATATGCGGAAGATAATAAAAAGTCCTTTTATATTGAGAAAAGGTAAGAAGTTTGAACTTTCTCCAGAACAGCGAGAATATATTTTATCTGAATTAGAGGAATACATGAAAAAACTTAAGGAAAAATATGGAGTGGCGATCGAGCGATGGGGTTTTGAAGTTTAAAAAACAGAAAAAAGTTAGCTATTGGCAATACACTACTATAAAATCAAACTTTCATATTGGCATGAAAAACTTGAATGAAAGCCCTAAAAAAATATTATTTGCGGTTGGTATCGATAAACTTAAATCAAAATTTAAGAGACTTTCTAGCCCTCGTATTCGAGAGTATGCGTCGTTCCATGGTTTTGAATATCATGAAATTACTGAGTATCCTAAATTGAATAGAAAGCCTCATTGGATTAAGATTGACTACATTCTTAAACTGATAGATCGCTTAAATGAGGGAGATTTAATTTGTTATTTAGATGCTGACATAGCAATAGTCAGAGGCGATCGCTCGTTAAACACAAATAAAAGCATAGGTTTAGCTAAAGATTCCAGCGGATTTATTAATACAGGAGTTATTGCAGTTAGAGTTAGCGATTTTAGTAAAAAGTTTTTTGAAGATGTCTGGAATAAAACTGACTGCTTTAATCACAATTGGCAAGAAAATTTGGCTGCGATTAAGTTGTTGGATAAACTCTCGGAAACAGAGATGGAAAAACACGTTGAGATTTTACCTAACAGTTTCAATGTAACCCTCGTCCAAGGAGAATTTCCTTTGTGGGATAGAAATATCAAAAATCCCTGTACTGAAGCTATTCGCTTCCGACATTTTGCTGGGGGTCAACCTTGGTTGAACAAATATTTTGGATTGCCTATTTCTTGGGATGGTATTTTAGATGAATCGAACTTGCCTTTCACTTTACAAGGGCTATATGGGAATTATAGCGATCGCGCGCTCTTATCTAAAAAAGCAGCTATGATAAGATTGCGAAGGCTTTTAGGTATTTCAAAGTGGTAATGCTAGGCCCCTTAATAGGCCCCTTCTTTACCCAAAACCACTTTAACGGTCTTAAACAAAATCTGGATATCTAGCAGTAGAGACCAATCATTGATATAAATCATATCCAGACGAAAGGCATTTTCAAAGTTAAGGATATTGGAACGACCGGATACTTGCCACAAACCGGTAATGCCGGGCAGAACGTTCTGACGAGCAAAATGGTGGGGCTTAAATCCTTCGACGTCGCGAAGCGGCAGAGGGCGCGGCCCCACCAAACTCATTTCACCGATGAGGACGTTAATCAGTTGGGGCAGTTCGTCTAAACTGTAGCGGCGGAGAAATTTACCGACTTTGGTGATGCGGGGATCGTCTTTCATTTTGAAGAGGACTCCGCCTTTTATTTCGTTTTTAGCTTCTAATTCCTTCATCAATTGGTCGGCATTAACGACCATAGTTCTGAATTTCCAAACTTTGAAATGTCGTCCTCGGAGACCGACGCGGGTTTGTTTGTAAAATATGGGGCCGGGGTCGTCGATTTTAATGGCGATCGCGATTATTAATAACAGGGGACTTGTCAATATGGCAATAGTCCCGGCCACCACAAAATCAAAGGCCCGTTTGAGAAAAAAGTCGCTGCCAATAATAGCTGGGGGGCTAAATTTAATAGTTGGCATCCCGCCAATCATTTCTATGTGGGGAACTTGACTGCTGATGTTTAAACCTACTGGCAAAAATCTCATGTGAATGCCAAGAGTTTTGAGACTCCAGTAAAATTCATTGTGTTCGCTAAGAGACTGCCAGGAACAAACAAAGACTTCCCCTACACCTTCCTCCGATATTTGTTCGAGAATTTTCGGCCAGCGATCGTAATTTTGTTTTAATGATAAATCGAGCTGACCGATCATTTCAAATTCTTGGTGAGTTACCAACTTCAAAGCTATTTTAGCTATTAAAGTGTCTTGTGGGGAACCGATGAGGAAAATTTTGCGAGTGACTTTTCCTTGATGGCGGAGAATCGTAATAATTTGTTCTGCTACGAGGCGACCTGCTAGTACCAAAATTAGGCTAAAAAACCAACCCAGTAAAAAAGTCGAACGAGACACAAATACACCCGGTTGGTATAAATAAGTAATTAGTATTAAGACTATTTGCGCTAGAGTTAGACTTTTAATTAGCTGAGAAAAACGACGACGTTTGTAGCGTTCTCCATAGAGTCCTGCTGCTAAAATATTACCGAGAGAAATTACTAATATTAGCAGCAAAAAACCAGGTTCTTGAATGCTGTTTCCCCAGAGTTGAAAAGAGCGAACTGTTTCCAATTCCTCTATCTTATAACTAAGAATTTGGGCTAATTTCCAACCCAGAGATACTAAAGTTGCGTCTAAGACTAAAAAAGCCAAGCCTCGCAGCCAACCAACACCTATACCGCGACTTAGACTGACTAATTTATTGGGTGCCCTTTGGTCAAAATCGTGGATTTGGCAGGATGGATAAGTAGTATTTTCGGAGGTATCTTGCTTGTCAAATATCTTCATAAATTGCCATTATTTTCATCTGAATTTTATTAATAGCAAATGCACTCTGAATTCCAGTAATAAGTAATACTTAATAACAGCTTGAGAATTTTAACGCCCGCTATAAACCCTCATCGGTTCTTTAATAAACCGAATATAAAGGTGCTTAAAAGTTGACTTAATTACCCGTGGCATCCCAAAATCAATGGGGACTAAATTTTCTGGCAACTTCCAATTTGCAATCTGGAGTTCTTCGGGTTTCAACAGGGGAAAATCTATATCGGCGACCTCGGGACAAAGACCCATTTTTTGAGAAACTGCGACAGTGGGGACTTTACCAGGGGCTACCCCAATAATATCCAGTATTGACCTGTCCAGAGCAAATACATCCTCAGAAGCACCCAAGATTCCCAGATTACGGGGTTCGCCCCCGCTTGGTCCGTTCCCCTCATGTCCGATGATACCATCAATTAGGGTCAAATCGGGGTTGATGGTCCGGGCAGTTTCTACGAGCATTTGGCCGAAGCGGTTGGCATCTTTCCCAGCTTCGACGTGCCACCATGCTTTCATTTTACCGGGAACGCAACCAAATAGGTTTTTAACTCCCATTGTCATTGTTAGTTGAACGTGGGATTTTACTTTTGGCAAATTAATGATTACGTCGGCTTCCATTGCTTCTTTACTCAATCGTAAATGATTGAATTGTTCGCCGACAGTTTGGTAACGTTTGCCGTGAAATTCTCTTACTGGCAAATTGAGTTCTTCTAATAAGGGTAAATAACCGTTTGCTTTGGCCACACCCGTCGCGCTACCAAAGGCCGGACTGTCTCCTAAAAATGGTTTTCCTCCCGCTTCGATTACCATTTTGGCAATACAATAAACTACTTCCGGGCGGGTTACGCATTCTTTTGTGGGGCGCGAATCGGTTAGTAAATTTGGTTTTAGGAGGACGCGATCGCCTTCTTTAACAAATGCTTTAATGCCTCCTAATGGTTCCAGCAAGGTTTCTATTGACTTGCTTAAAGTTTCTAAATCGTAAGATGTAGCCCGGGTTAAACTAACAGAAGACATGATTAATAAAAAAGAAAACAACTAACAACGGTCACAGGCAAGATGCCTGTTCTACTGACAACTAAAAATTATCTCGCACCGCTGCGTTGGAGGGCGGTGATGCGCTGGCAATCTGATAATACCGCCGCGCCTTGCAGTTGAGTAATGGGCGGTTTGATTTCTATTTTAACCAGTCTTTCGGTGGCAATACAAACTGTCTGGTCTAGTAAATGTAAAGTCAACCAACGCTTTTGTAAAAGGCTGGGAAATTGCTGTTGAAATTCTTCCGGCGACATGGGAATGCTAAAGGTTTCTGACTGACCTTCGATATAATAAAAGGTGACTTGGGTATTGTTTTCTTGGGCGTATTTGGCAAAAGAACCTTTCATAGTTTTTGCTCCTAATCTCGATAATTACAACAATTTTTATTTGATAATTTTATTTATGGACGAGCGAACTTGTTGGCAGCGATCGCTCCCCTATAGTTATTTTCCTATCATGTATGTTGCTAAATGTCAAGATAATTTTAGTTTGACTTTCTCTAAAACTTTTGGTATGACTAAAAATAGACTAGAGGATCGGGAAAATTAGGTTCCAGCATTTTCTCGTAGGTCGGGTGGAGAGAAGCTCCACCCGACATCGAAAATTAGGTTCCAGCATTTTCTCGTAGGTCGGGTGGAGAGAAGCTCCACCCGA
>CAZUCT010000036.1:0-13265 GCA_964619285.1 uncultured bacterium
TTTTTATCTTTTCCAATAATAATAAAAACCATTGTGTTGATGTTTTAAAGAGTGCTGCGCTAGTAGGGTGCGCAATGCGCACCTTACAAATTTTTATCTTTTCCAATAATAATAAAAACCATTGTGTTGATGTTTTAAAGAGTGCTGCGCTAGTAGGGTGCGCAATGCGCACCTTGCAAAATTTCATCTTTTCCAATAATAATAAAAACCATTTTGTTGATGTTTTAAAGAGTAACGCTTATCTAAACAATCGATTCGATCGTAAAGTTGTAGGTTTTCTTGAAAAAGGGGGTTATTTTCTGATAATTCGATTAAATCGATGTTAACTTTTTTTTCTACTTTTCGGAGTTCGTTTAAACTGTAAGGTAGCTGCCAAATTACGCGAGTGGGATAGCGGGCGATCGCTAAATAAAAATTCTTCTCAGACATTACTACTCGCGGTTCTATTTGGCATTTGGAAATAACTTGTTGGAGGCGATCGCTTTTATGATAAAGTCTCGCCGACTGTCGCCGTTGCAGGTTTTTTAATTTTTGAAAAGTTGCCAGACTCGAACCGCTCAAACAAATACTAATTATTAATCCTAAAGCAACCACGCCGCGCCATTTTAATTTTGTTTTTAATTTCAATAATCCAACAACTCCTAAAAGGGATAATAAAGCAGAGAACGATGCCAGTCCGCGAATGCCCATATCGATGTAACGATAAAGTAAAAATATTGCTAATAATACTGGCAGAAAACTGGTTAAACCGAACAGCATTAAAGCAGAAAAATAAGGACTGTCTCGCTCCATCGCTTTTAACTTTATCAAAGGTCTTTTACTAACAAAAACCGCCCCAGGGATAGACCATAAAATCAACATCGATAAAGTAATAGAAGCATAAACTGGAAATTGCCAAAAATTGACAATTAAACGACAATTTAACCAGAATTGTTGCGCCATTAATTGCAACTTGGCGCTTAAAGTGGGCTGACCTAAAATAAAGGTTGCCGAATAGGGATAAATTTCTTGATTTTCCCCCAAAGGCAAAAGCACGACGGCTGTCAGAAAAGTTAGAGTTAACAACAGACTAAATAAAGTTTGTAAATAGCGGTTTTTTTTCCAGATAAGCAATACTAATAAAGTGGCGGGTAATAAAGTTAAGAGAAAAGGTTTGATTAAATATGCCATTGAAATAGCTAAAGCTAGGCAAAAACCTTTTAACCAATTTTCTTTTAATAAAAATAGAAGAGCGACAACAGTTATAACTGCGGCAGAGGCGGCAATTTCGGTCATTACCGAATGAGTTAAAATTAGGGTGTAAGGAGAAATTAGATAAACGATGCCCGCGCCAAAACCAACCCAAGGATTGGCGATTTTATTGCCGAGAAAAAACAGTAAAATTAAAGTTAGCGCCAGCAAGAAATAGTTAACAAAAAATGGGGTAGTTTCGTTAATACCTCCCAGAAAAAAACCCAAGGCTAAAAGTAAGGGATAACCGGGAAGGTGAGTGTCTTTGGTGGGATAACCTTTGGCGATAATGCTGCTAGCTAAATAATGATTGCTATTAAAGTCGAAATGGCGGGCGATATTTTGGGCAACGGTGTAATAGAGAGTTTCATCGTTCCAGCGAATTTGGAAAGAAGAAGGGCGAGTTAAAAATAGAGCGATCGCCATAATTGCCAGGAGCAGCAAACAGATAAATAGGTTTTTAGGAAATTGGGAAAATTTGGAAATAGTCGTCATCTTTAAAGCTAAAATAACAAGTTGAACTGAGATTGAGATCTTATCATGGGACGGACAAAATCAAAATCCGATTTGCCGAAAAAAATCTGCCCGGTTTGCGATCGCCCTTTCACCTGGCGCAAGAAGTGGGCCGACTGTTGGGACGAGGTTAAATATTGTTCCGATAGATGTCGGCGGCGACGCAACCAACAGTCTCAAAAGGGAGAATAACAGGCAAGATGCCTGTTTTACGGGGGGATGCCTGTAACAGGCAAGATGCCTGTTTTACGGGGGGATGCCTGTAACAGGCAGGATGCCTGTTTTACGGCAGAATAACAGGCAGGATGCCTGTTTTACGGCAGAATAACAGGCAGGATGCCTGTTTTACGGCAGAATAACAGGCAAGATGCCTGTTTTACGGCAGAATAACAGGCAGGATGCCTGTTTTACAATTACCTATTACCAAAAAAACAAATGCAACCAAAATTAATTATCCACGGCGGTGCCGGCAGTTCTCTTTCTGGCAAGGGCGGCAAAGAAATAGTCCGCAAATCTTTGCGCGAAGTTATCGATAAACTCTATCCCCAACTGATAGAGGGGGTCAGCGCAACGGATGTAGTAGTGAGGGGATGCCAACTGCTAGAAGACGACCCGCTATTTAACGCCGGTACCGGTTCGGTATTGCAGTCAGACGGACAAATTCGCATGAGTTCGTCGTTAATGGACGGACTGGTGCAAAGGTTCAGCGGCGTTATCAATGTTTCTCGGGTGAAAAATCCGATAGATTTAGCGAAAGCGTTGCAATTATCGGACGATCGCGTATTATCAGATTATGGTGCCGCCGAATTTTTGCGGGAGTTGCAGTTACCGATATATAATCCTTTGACCGACAAGCGCTTAAAGGAGTGGATGGAAGAACGGAAGGATAACTTCGAGAAAACGATGGCAACGGTGGTGGCAGAAGACGAAGCGGGGCGCGGCACTATCGGCGTCGTCGCCCTCGACAGCGAGGGGAGGTTAGCGGCGGGCACCTCCACTGGCGGGAAGGGTTTTGAAAAAATCGGGCGAGTCAGCGACTCGGCGACGCCTGCGGGAAATTATGCCACTGGCAGCGCGGGGGTGAGTTGTACCGGAATTGGGGAGGATATTCTCGACGAGTGTTTGGCGGCGCGGATCGTCATTCGGGTTACGGACGGTTTTACTTTGAAGAGGGCGATGGAACGCTCTTTTGCCGAAGCGGACGAACACAGGCGGGATTTAGGGGCGATCGCGATCGATGCTACTGGGGCGATCGCCTGGGGTAAAACCTGCGATGTGATATTATCGGCGTTCCACAACGGCGTCGAAGCGGGCGACAGTTTGGACGCTGCAGGAGGTACTCAGATTTTTATTTCCGAGTAAGTTTCCGAGTAAAATGTAGGTTGGGTGAAGCGACAGCGGAACCCAACATTATTAATACTGCAATTTTCAAGGAGACTAACCAATGAAAACTGATGTCAGAAAAGCCGTTTTGGCAGCACAAAACTATTTACAATCTTTACAAGATGCGATGGGAGGAAATCTCGACGATTTGAGACTGGAGGAGGTAGAAATTTCCGAGGATGAAAAACATTGGTTTGTCACTTTAGGTTTTATTCGACCCACGGAAAAAGCAGCAAATAAATTAGGAGAAATTTTAGCTGCATCTCAATCTTCCAGAGAGTACAAAATTTTTAAAATTGACTCGGAAACCGGGGAGGTACAATCGATGAAAATTAGAGAGGTCTAGCGAGTAGTAGTGCAGCACAGCTAAAATGATGGGTATTTTGACGAGTACGTTAGTACCCTTCGTGCGTCCGGGCTCGGGAGCATCCCAGTTTTGAATAAAGCCAAAAATTAAACGATTTTTGTTAATTGTCAATTGTCAATTGTCAATGGTTCGGTGAAAGTTTTTTTGCAAATATGAGATGCTCCCCAACTAACTTTATGAATTTTTTGGTATTTTTACAAATATGGGATGCTCCCCCGGGCTCGACCGCGAACGGGGACGTTCGCACTGATTTTTTTACCCACAATTTTAGCTGTGCAGCGCTAGTAGGGTGCGCACCGCGCACCTTACAAACTTTGTTAAACAACAACTTACCATTTACCCAACAACTTAGTAGAAATCCAATCGGAAATTTCCTTTTTTAATAACTCCAATTCTGCATCTGGTAACTGCTGACCCACATAATAACTCGTTAGCTTGGGAATTAATAACATCACCCGTTCTTGGATAATCAATTCCAAACAACTGTGATAGTTGCCATATTTATCTCGACAGCAGCCTAAATTGATATTTTTAATTTGGGCGATTTCTCCCTGTTTGCTTTGAGGGGAATTAGAAGAATGCCAGGTAATCTCAAAGTTTTTATTATCAAAATACAGACTGGCACTCTGGAAATAATCCACGGCAGAACCCGAAAGTATTATCCATAAAATCAATCCAAAGGGCAAAAAAGTCAGGAAAATTTGTAAAGGTAAAAAAACAATTCCTAGAATCAATTGAAAGAAAAACATCGATATTTCTTTCGGTAATAGCAACAAAACTATTCCTGCTACAATCCCGCTGGCTATGATTTGTTGTTTCTTTTCTTCTGGTAAAGCTTTTAGTAAATTTTTAATTTTTACTCGAAACAGCCCCAAGAAATTTCTAATTGGATGGATAAATTTAATCGTAAATTTAGAAGGAATTTCTATTTTTAATTGGAGGTCTGTTTTAGAAAGAGCGAAGGCATTTTTGGGAGAAAAAATCTCCATTTCTGGCTGTTTTTGTTCTTCTGTTTTAAGAACTTTTAATGCTTCTTTGGCGCTGGTAAAGCGGTTTTCTAAACTGGGTTCGGTGAGTTTTTCTAACCAGCGAATTAGTTTCGGTGGGATGTCGGCATTGAGGCGATCGCGAAACACAATGCGGAAGTTTTTCTGGGGCAATTCTGCGGGGAATACTCCGGTTAATAAATGGATTAAACTTGCCCCCAAAGCATATAAATCTGATGCCGGCGTGGCTTGGCCGCCAAATTGTTCTAAGGGCGTATAACCGTAACTTCCGACTACGGTAAAAGTGGTTCCCGCCGTGGGAGGTTGTATTTGAACGGAACCAAAATCGATTAAATGAATGCGATTATCTTCGCCCCAAATCAGGTTACTAGGTTTAATATCTCGATGTAAAATTGGGGGGTTTAATTCGTGTAAATAATTGAGATTTTCTAACACTTCGGTGGCTATCCACTCTATTTCTTCTCCCGTAAATTTATGTCGCTTTTCTAGCTTGTCTTTGAGAGAAAGTCCGGGAACGTATTCCGTTACTAAAGCAAATAAAAGGTTGCTTTCATCCAGAGCAAAATAATCTCGATATTTTAATAATTGGGGGCGGTCTAATTCTTGAATAATTTTAGCTTCTCTTTCCAAGAGTTTTAAGTCTTCCCACTTGGAAGAAGCGCTGAGATTTAAGACTTTGACAACGACGCGATCGCCCTTTTTAATATCCTCTGCCAGCCAGCTTTGCCGCAGGGCATTATTATTAATAGTTTCTTTTAAACGATAGCGATTATTTAATTTTTTTCCGGGTTGTAGCATGAGTTTTTTTTATTATCAAATAATCAGTAAAATTGCCAAATTAATAACTTTTAAACAGCCAAGGGCCTGTAGCCGGCGTCCATCTGCCGGAGGTAGGAGCGATCGCCCCTGCTACTCCAGGCTTTCCGGGAATCTACCCCTTTTGCCCCTTGGCCTTTGGCTAGCCCTCCTACTAATATAGACCAAAAATCGGTCAGAGTGTCAAAAAAGCAGATTGCATTCTTTTTTGGGGCAATTCCCCTGGGTTAGCAAAAGCTAATATGAGGTTAGCTGCGGTTAGGTTTTATTTGAGAAATTGTTGAGAATTGCTATATTGACATCAAATTTCGTATTTCTTCATAATTTGGGGGATTGTTTTACTTTGCGATTTTACATTTATTTAGTCAAACAATTAACTTTATTTGCCAGATTAACTACAAAATATTTGAGGTAAAAAATATTTTCCATGCCCCATTAAACGGTATGGGATGTCTATCCTCTTCTAGCCCGCTGAAAGTCCAAAAATTCGTCATTCGCATAACTGGCAGACACAAGCGATCGCCTAGAGCGTTAATATGGAATGTGGGGTGCGCGGGACTTTTTTAACAATTGTTTATATTTCCCCTTGACAGTTCTCGCCTCCTGGGTTACTCTATATTAAATAAGCATAATGCTCGTTCTACAAGGAAGCGATCGACACCCAGAAACCATGCCCACTTACACCGCCATAAGTTATAGTCCGGTCCAGGGGTTTATCGAAAGGTCTCGCAAACTGCGGGATCTCTACGGTGCCTCGGGTATCCTCTCCTACCTCAGCTATAAAGTGGTAGAATTTGCTAAATCTCATAACATGGAAGTAATTTCTCCCGGACAAGTCAATGTCAAAACTGGCATGACTAACCGCATACTTATTAAGGGGAATATCCCTGAAGAGGAAGGGAAACAAATTATCAAAAAAGCTTGGAAAGCTATTTTAAAAGAGTGCCGAATTTGGATTGAAGAAAAGTTGCCAAATGAGGAATATTTCTGGTATCAAGAATGGAAAAATTGGGGCATTCATGCTTGGGATATAGCTTGGGGACAAGGAGAGTCTATCCCAGAAGCTATGAAAGATTTAGAAACTAGAAAATTGTCCCGCGACTGGACGGGACTTAATTGGATAGGCTACAGTTCTAGTATTTCTGGAACTGACGCGATCGCCTGGTCGAAATTGGGTTCTAAAGACCGCCACCCGCAGAACTACCGGGATGGAGACTGGCGGGGAGAATCTGAAGAAATTAAAAAATTTTATAGCCGCCTTGCCAGCGTTTTAGAAGGTAAAAAACCGGAGGAAAAAGCTGTTGGAAATTTTATCGATTCTACGGAAAGATTGAGCATCCCGGAGTTAGTAAAAAGAATGGTGACTCACCCGGACATAAGTAAAAAGTTTCCTGGTTTGCCTCAATTAGAAGAAAAGTTTAAAGATATAGTTAGAAAACCAGACCCAGATGCCGGGCATACGGGGCAATGGACGGGATGGTTTATGGGAGATGGCGATAAAGTGGGAGATAAATTAAGCAAGTTAGCAAAAGAGGGTGACGAGGAGGTAAATAACTTTAGTAAAGCAATGAGAGTCTGGGGAGATAAATTTGCCGATAACTTCGATTTAGGAAGAATAATTTATGCCGGTGGGGACGATTTTTTAGGAGTAGTTTATAGCAAGAATGTTAACCAACCCCAAAAACCGCACGAAGCCTACGAATGGTTAAAAGGATTAAATGCAAAATGGAAAGAACACGAACAGGGTATTAGTTTGAGTTTGGGTTTTGTTTGGGCGGCAAATTCCGTGCCCCAACGAGACGTTTTACAACATTGTCGGGAAGCCGAAAAGGTTTCTAAAAATCGGGGTCGCGATCGCGTGACTATTCGAGTTTTATTTAATAGCGGCCAATACGTTCAATGGACTTGCCCTTGGAATTATTTGCATATCTTAGACCTCTATCAAGACCGAGATAAACAGTCGAACTGGGCTCATATTTATAACGACCTCGCCCATTTAAAATCTCGGAGGGCGATCGACTTAAACCAACCAGAAGAGCAAGCAGATGCAGAAGTTGCTTTGGCATTGTTCGATATTTATTTTTCCGGTGAAGCTGAATACTTATCAGACAACCAAAAAGACATAGTTGGGGATACCTCAGAAATATCTCTAATTAAATGGATTGACGATTTAATTTTAGTAGGATGGCAGCTATGTTTCAATTCCGATATTTAATTGCAATTAAACCCCTGGGATTAATGTATGGAAGTGCCGGCGGTTTTCTTTCTCCAGAAAACCTAGTCGGGCGTTCTGGAGCCAAATTTCCTCCAGATGCTTATACCCTGTCAGGACTATTTTTTAATGTCAATAAAAGCATGAATTTTGGCGACAGAGAAGACCTCAAATACAACCTCTATGTAGCGGGGCCTTTTTGGGCAAACACTGAGGATTTAAAAGACTACCAAGACTTTTATATTCCCATACCTTGGACTAAAATTATTAACCAAGATAAATCGGATGAATGGAGGATTAAAGATGATAAATGGTACATTAAGGAAGATGAGGAAAAAATAGAAGCAGAATATAGCTGGCAAATAGTCAATTATTGGGAGGATAAAGCGGAAACAATCAGAAAAAATGAATGGGCAGCATCGAATCCTTGGCAGTACGTTAGCGTTTTACACCCAAAAATGAAAGATGACGAACGCCATGTACAAGAGAAAGATGGTTTATTCTTAGAATATGCCGTACAAATGCCAGAAGAAAACTGCTTGGTTTATCTCTCAACCCACGAATTGCCCTCAAATTGGTATAGATTTGGAGGTGAAAGTCATCTAGTAGAAATTGAAAGTATTAAAATGGATGAAGACCACCCAATAATCGAGTTATTGCAACAACCAATTCAAAAAACATTTGCTTTAATAACTCCGGGAGTTTGGGGTTCAAAAAGTTTATCTCTTCGCTATCCCAAAAATCCCGATTTTCCCGAACCAAAGCAAATGCTAACTGACAAACCAATACCGTACCGCCACCGCGCTGGCAATAAACTGGGAAGGGGGCGTTATGCAGTGCCGGCGGGCAGCGTTTATGTATTAGAAAAACCCCTAAATAAGACTTGGTGGGATTGGCCGGAAGCTTGGTTTCCCAAGCAAGGATATCCTTTAAAACACATCGGCTGCGGTTTGAGTTTACCAATAGAAATAGAAGGAGTAAATTAATGTACGAAAAAGGATATGGAATTATCGAAACTTTGTCCCAAGTTCACGTTGGGGCATCGGCGGGTGAAGAAAGCGGAAATTTAAACTTAATCTTCCGCGACCAATTTACTCAAACCGGTACAATTCCCGGCAGTTCAATTCGGGGTAGAATGCGTTCTGAAATGCGATATGCTAAAGGAGAAGAAGAGGCGATGGATTGGTACGGAAAAGATTCGGACCAACCAGAAACTAGCGAATCTGTGGTAAAGTTTGAGTATGCTTCCATTGTCTGGTTGCCGGTATTTTGCCCGGGCCAACCCATAGTCTGGGTAAGTTGCCCGCGCTTGTTAAAACGCTATTACAGGATTGCTAAAAAGCAAGTTGATGAGGCTTATGCAAAGATTCCTAAAAATCAACCTAACAAGGTTTCTATTCCCAAGGAATATACGGGTTCTCAAACTTTAAAACCTTTGGAAGTGGATGGCAAGAAAAAACTGTTTTTCAACTTCGGGTTACTAACAATAGAAGACACCCAAGATTTAACTCCTTGGTTTCCTTTGGGGGAACAGTTGCCTGCGGTTGTTGTTGCCGACGACGAAATGGGGATGATTCACGATATGGCTTTATATCGCCAGAGTCGGGTGGCTTTAGAAAAAGACCAGAAGCGAAATAAAGGAAAGGCATTTTTTAATACCGAGGCGCTGCCCGAGGGAACGATTTTAGTATTCCCGATCGCCCTCCGCACAAATCACAAAGATACCAATAAAAGATGGGAACCTTTCGACGGTAAACGCGAAGGAGAAATCTATTTAGGCGGATTAGAATCTATCGGTTTCGGTCATTGTAAAATAACGTTAAGAGAGGTGTAAAATGGCTTGGGAATCATACAATTTAGACAAAGAAGCTCACGATTTAGTGGCAAAATATCGCGATGCTAATGTTCTCAACCAAGGATATAAAATGCGAACCACCGCTACCTACGGACTAGAAAGATTTTGGGGGGAACAACTGAGGTTAGACGAACAGAAAGCAGCTTACTGGCGGGATGCTTGGAAAACGTTCGCCGACATTATGACCAACGCGGGAATAGAAATTCCTTCAGGAAATATCGATCCGACGAATACTCGGGCGATTCAGGAGAGAGCGAGCGCGTTGTGGGGTATGAAACCCGAGTATCGCAAAGTTTCTTTGGCAATATTAATTCAACTGTGCGATTCTATAGTTTGGTGGACGCAGCGATATAAATAAAGGTTGACGGTTGCGCTTGAACCCCGACCTTGAAGCGCAACCAGTAGTAAAGAGGTAAGCAAAATGAGCAGAGATTTAGTACCGATGATGTTTCGCGCCCAAATTGAAGGGCGATGCCAGATTCAAAGATTGATTCCCAAACAACACCGCCAAGATGCCGACGACTGGGTGGACGAATGGAGAGAGGGAACGGGCGATATTCCCAAGTTTAGCCCCCGGGTAAAAGCCAAGCAATATCGAATTGCCTGGAGGTTTGTCACCAACAGCGGACAAGACGAAGGGGTAATTCGCCCGGTTATCGGTGCCGGTGGTTTTCCTTATTATCCCGGGGCCAGCATGAAAGGTGCTTTTTTACGCGCTTGCAGCGATGAGGAGGGGCTAAAATATTGCGGCGGAGAGGATGAAAGCGATCGCAAAAAAACTCAACCCGGAATTTTACGATTTCACGGCGGTTATCCCAAGGATGACAGTTGGAAAAAAACTAATTTAGTGGATGTAGTTCACCCCCAGGAAAAATGGCAAGTCACCGGAGAAGAGGAAGGCAAACACAGCGCTTTTATCCAGATTTCTCTGTATAAACCTATTTTCGTTTTTGGTATTTCCAGCATTAAGGAATTAGACAAGACGGAATGGGAGAAAATATGGGGAATTTGGGAAGTGGCGATCGCTCGCGGTCTTGGATGTCGAGTTAGCGCCGGTTACGGTCAACCAGTTATTAAAAATGACCGTACAATTTTGAGTGTAGGTTTGCGCGGCGAGGGCATCGCATCGCTATTAATTAATAAAGAACCAGAGTTTCGCCCTAATATGTTCAAAGCTGCTTTGCGCGGTCATACTTTGCGGTTATTTAGCGGTGTCACCGATAAAGATACCGCTCAATTATTAACCAAAGAACTCTGGGGAGGTTTTAACGGCAGTAACGGTTCTTTTGTTGGTAAATTGGGAATTGGGTTTAGGGCTAAAGATTTGGACTTTTACGATCGCCAATACCTCAATACCAGTATGCAGCTTTACTACTTAAAAGAGAGTACGTTAGAGATTTTGCCGATGCGGGAAATTCCCGAAGAAGAAATTAAAAGGTTAAGAGTCATATTAATACGACTAATTAAATTTTCTCTACTTATCGGTGGTTTCGGTAAATCGTGGCGGCGAGTTCATCATCAGACTTTTTATCCCGATTATCTCAGGAATAAGAGCAAGCCAATGATAGGTTGCCATTGGCAATTTACTGAAAATTCAAAGCAATTATATTTGCAAGTTAACGACCTCGGCGACATTAACGAGTTTTTGGAAGATTTTCACAAAAAAATCAAAGCTTGGGTAAAAAAAATAAGAGATCAAAAACTCAAAAAAACAGGCAGCGATTATAGAGAAGCATGGCACCCAGAAAACGTAGAAGTTTGGGCGCGAATAGCTGAAAATGTATTCGACAGCCACGCCGTTAAATGGTTCCACGGACCCTACGAAGATTCCAAGTCTATTAAAAATTCTGAGTTAACTGGAAAATTAGGTGAAATCGGTGGCATTTGGCATCGAATGTATCCCCGGTATTTGGGAGATAGTAAAAACCTAAAAGAGACTCAAGAATATGTCGAAATTTTAACTATTTTTCCCGACGAATCGGAAAATACTAAAAACTTTTTAGAGTTTTTAGACCACAGCAGTGATTTTACTAAAGTTTGGCCTAATAAGGAGTAAAAAACTATGACAACTTGGATAATAACAACTGGCAGTAGCGACGTTCAGTTAGAATTAGAAAAGACCAAGAATAGCTGGAAGCATCTCTATAGAAAAGTTGGCAAAGAATTAAATAATTTAAGGTTTTATTATGCGGAAAGCGACTCTGAAGAATATGCTAAAGCACCATCCAGAGTGCTAGGTTTGATGTATGCAAATCAGCCTGATTATTATGAAGATTTAGCTTTCCCATTACTGGATACTTTTTCTAAAGAGTTGTCAAACGATAAGCCACAAAAAATTATCTTGTTGCTGACGAATCAAGAGGATATTTTTTCAGACGTTGATAAGCAATTGATGGAATGCCCTTATTGGCAAGATACCATTGCTTTGCAACCTCTGTTTGAGAAATATTTAAAGAATAAATTTCCCAATGCGAAAATCGAATTTCTCGAACTAAAACCCCAAGGAAAAAGTACGGACGGCTTAGAAAACTGGGATGCTACTTTAGAGTTAGTACGAGAGCAATTGTCGAAAATCAAAGTCGATTATAAAGAGGAAATTTATGTCAGCCATCAAGCGGGAACTCCGGCTATTTCTTCAGCAGTTCAATTTGTAACTTTGGGCAAATTTGACAAGCGAGTTAACTTTTTAGTCAGCAACGAATACGAAAAAACTCCTGCCCAAACAATAGAAAGTTCTCGCTATCTTCGCGGCATTCAAATTCAACAAGCAAAGGGATTAATTAAAGCTAATTCTCCAGGGGCAGCTTTGAAACTCTTAGAAAATATAGAAGGAATTGATAGTACGGCAATTTCCGAACTAGAAGAGATGGTGGAAGTTTTTAATCTCAACCGACCTTTGGGCAGCAAGGACGAAGAGTTAGAAATTGAGCCAGCAACTCAACGAATTGTGGATGTCCTCGATTTAATTGGCATATTTTTTAACCAAAAAAATTACATCCAAGGAATTGCTTTATTAGCTGCTGCCCAGGAGACTTTTTTAAAAGTAGCGCTTGTCTCGAAAGATAATACAATTAAATGGGAACGAAAGGGCTTAATTTCAGCTAATGGGGAGGAAATGAATAATGGAGACATTTTATGTTCGTTACGCAAAATTGAAACGAACTTTACTCCTTGGAAACTGTTAAAATGGTCTTGTAAGGAGAAATTTAAGCGAGGGGAACACGACAGCGATATCCGCAATCAACTATTACATAATTTGTGCGGTTTAGAAGAGAAGGAAGTAGTGCAATATTTGCGAGGAAACGAACCGGCAGACATGAAGGTAATGGATGCTTATAATAATGAAGTGAAACAACCTTTTTTTGATGCGCTTAAACTTTTTAATTTGCCGTTTACCAGAGACAAACTACAGAAAAAAATGGAAGCGATCGCCAACAAATTAGATTAAGGCGAAAGGGGCGATAGCTTTGGAGATAATTTGAAAGAGCGATCGCCCAATCTCTCCCCCATCGTCTATAATAGTTAAAAACTCATTTTTCCAAAATGACCCTCGCCCAATTAGAACCCCAACAATTAGCTATTATCGAAAAAGTGGTAGTAAACCCTACCCAAAAAGACCTCGCCCGCCGCTTAGAAGCAATGGGAATAGTCCCTAATAAAACCGTAAAAATTTTGCGCAAAGCTTGGTTTGGGGGACCGTTACATATTAGAATAGGTTCTACCACCGAAGTTGCTATTAGAAAACAAGAAGCTGAAATGGTTTTAGTTAAAATAGAGAATGGGGAATAGTAAAAAAGTGTAATTATGTCATTGCGAGCGACAGCGAAGCAATCTCATGCCTAAGTCTTGACTTTGCTAAAATAATTGATGAGATTGCTACCC
>CAZUCT010000036.1:13365-29885 GCA_964619285.1 uncultured bacterium
TTCGGGAAGGCTGTCGCCTACGGCTGACTTAACTGTTTTTCTAACAAGTAAACTGATTTTCCAGCCGCCTCGCAATGACAACAGAAAGATGAGATTGCTACCCTTCGGGAAGGCTGTCGCCTACGGCTGACTTAACTGTTTTTCTAACAAGTAAACTGGTTTTCCAGCCGCCTCGCAATGACAACAGAAAGATTGAGGTAAACAATGACCTGTCATACTCCCAATAATCCAACTTTAATTACAACAATAACCGAAACTCCCAGAGTGGCTTTACTGGGAATGCCGAATACTGGTAAATCTACTTTTTTTAATCGCATTACCGGTGCTAATGCTTCCGTTGGCAACTGGCCGGGAATTACGGTAGATTTATTGCAGGCAAATCTTAAAGTTAACGGGGAAAATACCGAATTTATCGACTTACCGGGAATTTACGACCTCAACGGTTTTTCCGATGACGAAAAAATTGTCAAAACTTTTTTAGAAAGTTTCCCCATCAATTTAGTCATTGTCGTTATTAACTCCTCCCAAATTGACCGCCAAATTCGCCTGCCTTTGCAAATTAAAGCTCTCGGTTTGCCGGCAGTAGTAATGTTAAATATGGCGGACGAAGCGAAAAAATACGGCATCGAAATTAATACCGAAGAATTATCCCAACGTTTAGAAATGCCGGTTTTTGCTATTAGCGCTAAATACGGACAAGGTTACACGAAAGCTTATTTGGCAATCTCGGATAAGTTAAAGGAAAAAACTCCTGCAGTCACGGTCAATAACATCGAAACCATTTTAGAAGAAACGGGCAATATTTCCTCAGAAACAATGGAGGAGGTTTTAAATGGGGCGGTGACGATGCCTAGCGAAACGGCAAAAACTTTGACGGAAAAAATCGATGCGGTAATGCTGCATCCAGTATTCGGTTTGCCCCTGTTTTTCTTAGGAATGTTTCTGGTATTTTTTGCCGTCTGGAATCTCGGTTTGCCTTCCCAAGATTTGATGGATAATTTAACCGGTTGGTTGCAAGAAACTATTCTCGAACCGGCCCTCCAACCTTTCCCAAATGTAGTAGGAGATTTTGTAATTAACGGTATCTGGAACGGAGTGGCGACGGTTGCTTCTTTTGTGCCTTTAATCGTACTATTTTTTATGTTGATGGCGGTGTTGGAAGATAGCGGTTATTTGTCCCGTTCTGCTTATTTAATGGATGCTTTAATGGCGAGGTTGGGGTTAGATGGTCGCAGTTTTGTGATGCAAATGATGGGTTTTGGTTGTAACGTTCCGGCCTTGATGGGAACTCGGGTGATGCGATCGCGCAATTTACGACTCCTCACGATGTTGATTATTCCTTTTGCTTTATGTTCGGCCCGGTTGCAAGTATTTGTTTTTATCATCGCTGCAGTTTTTCCTAACGGTAACGGGGCCTTGGTTTTATTCTCTTTATACTTGTTAAGTTTTATCGCAGCGATCGCCACCGCCGCCGCTTTTCAAGGAGTATTTAAAAACGACGAACCTTTCGTTCTAGAATTACCTCCCTACCGACTCCCCACCGCCAAACAAGTTTTAGTCAGAGGATGGGGAGAAGTGAGGGAATTTTTGCGTCGGGCGTCGGGTTTTATTGTTGTTGGTTGCGTGGCGGTGTGGTTTTTAACTAATTTACCTCCGGGGGCAACTGGTTTAGAAACTGTTGGCGGTCAAATTGGGGAGTTTCTCAGTCCGATAATGGCACCCATCGGCATCGATCCTTATCTGACTTTAGCCTTAATTTTTGGTTTTATTGCTAAAGAAGTTGTGATTGGTTCTTTGGCGGTTATTTATGGTTTAAATTCGGCTGCCATTAGCGGTTATATTGGGGAAACTGTGACTTTTGCGCAGGGTTACAGTTTTTGCATTTTTTGTCTGCTTTATACTCCTTGTTTGACTACTTTGGCGACTTTATTTAATGAGGCGAAATCTTGGAAGTTTAGTTTGTTTTCTTTTGTTTTTTCTTTAGTGCTGGCGTGGGTGGCGAGTTTTGTTTTTTATCAGGGTTGGTTGTTGTTGTTTGATTAGTTTGGGAATTGGGGTATATTGGTAGTGTAGTGCCGAAACGAGGTAAATCTGATGGAACTTTTGAGATTCATCTTAATTCAACAAACCTTAGAGGACCGGTCAAGAAACCCGGTTTTTTCAAAAAACCGGGTTTCTGAGATACCGAATGACAAACCCAAAGAAAATGCTTTTGGCATAATATTGTCTATAATTATTATGTCGATGGTGGGGTTTTCGCTCTACTTTTTTGGTTCGGACAAGCAAACCGATGAAGGTAACTTTTTTACGGATATTCGCGATAAATTTGAAGACTGGTTAGAACAGTCTAAATGCGATGCTTTGCGAAGAGAACTTTTAGGACTCGTACAGCAGCAAGAAGAGCTTGCCGATCGCCTCATCGATAATGCTAAATCAGAAGATCCCGGCAATACCGAAGGTTGGTATTTAGAAAAAGTTATTTACGATTTAAAACGCGATCGTTAAATTAACGTAAAATGTAGTAAAATGTAGGTTGGGTGAAGCGACAGCGGAACCCAACATTATTAATACTGCAATTTTGACAGCAAAATGTAGTAATGCAGCACAGCTAAAATGGTGGGTAAAAATATTAACGCTTTTTGCTAATTGCTAATTGCGAATTGCAAGAACGGAGAAGGGGTTGTCACCGCGTCAGCGAAGGCAAAAAGGTCTTTAAAAAACCCTCGCAATAGTGCTAAACGCCTAACGGCATCAAAGGTAAAATCAGAAACAAAATTTCTTAACTGGTTTCGGATTTGCCGAAGTGCTAAACGCCTAACGGCATCAAAGGTAAAATCAGACAAGTGTTGCTGCACCACCGGCTACAGATTGAAAAGTGCTAAACGCCTAACGGCATCAAAGGTAAAATCAGAATTGTGTTGCGCCGCGCTACCGCTTCAGATTGGAGGTGCTAAACGCCTAACGGCATCAAAGGTAAAATCAGTCGGCGACGAGCGATTAAATCATAGATACCAGTTTGTGCTAAACGTCTAACGGCATCAAAGGTAAAATCAGCCGGTTTAGAAAATCCCGAAATTGTTGATATTGCTTTGTGCTAAACGCCTAACGGCATCAAAGGTAAAATCAGGGTGGGGTTGCTCCGTTCGCGCTCGCGCTGGTTCATGTGCTAAACGCCTAACGGCATCAAAGGTAAAATCAGACTCATCTTCGTGCCAAGACGAAGCAACGTTTAAGTGCTAAACGCCTAACGGCATCAAAGGTAAAATCAGAATTATCCCTATTCTCATCCAACTCCCACATAGGATGTGCTAAACGCCTAACGGCATCAAAGGTAAAATCAGGACTAACACAATTAAGCCTATCTGCCCACTCCATTTTGGTGCTAAACGCCTAACGGCATCAAAGGTAAAATCAGGCCTACAGAGATCCGCAAACAGACGGAACTATAAAGTGCTAAACGCCTAACGGCATCAAAGGTAAAATCAGCTTTCAAGAGAGATTACGGGAACGTAAAGAATCGTGTGCTAAACGCCTAACGGCATCAAAGGTAAAATCAGTGTCGATATCCTCAATGACTACCTTGGTAGATTTTCGTGCTAAACGCCTAACGGCATCAAAGGTAAAATCAGCTTTGCCCGGCAGGTCCGGGCAACCGCTATTTAAGTGCTAAACGCCTAACGGCATCAAAGGTAAAATCAGATTTGATGATTTTGTGGATCCGTCTGTCACTGGATTTTGTGCTAAACGCCTAACGGCATCAAAGGTAAAATCAGATGGGATACCTAAGAGACATATCAGCAGTGGCAATTGTGCTAAACGCCTAACGGCATCAAAGGTAAAATCAGGATTTGATTGCTCGCCGCCGACATAAAAAAGTCTAGTGCTAAACGCCTAACGGCATCAAAGGTAAAATCAGTTCTGGGACCACAGGTACAACACTACCAACACCAAGGGTGCTAAACGCCTAACGGCATCAAAGGTAAAATCAGGAGCAGCGATCGCTAGTGACTTGCGAGGAAGGTATTGTGCTAAACGCCTAACGGCATCAAAGGTAAAATCAGTTCTATGATTGGGTATAAGAAATTTTGGGCATTTGAGTGCTAAACGCCTAACGGCATCAAAGGTAAAATCAGCAAACATACCCAACAGACAAATAGTCGATATTGTGTGCTAAACGCCTAACGGCATCAAAGGTAAAATCAGATTTTATATCCTTGAAAATACCCCTTGGGGGAGTGAGGTGCTAAACGCCTAACGGCATCAAAGGTAAAATCAGAAGCAACTGTTTATGCAGTTGTTCGGTTTTGGTATGGTGCTAAACGCCTAACGGCATCAAAGGTAAAATCAGAATGCGACTCATCGGAACCATCCAAATACCCCCATGTGCTAAACGCCTAACGGCATCAAAGGTAAAATCAGTCGAGATCGAAGGGAGCTTTTTTATTTTCCCTTCTGTGCTAAACGCCTAACGGCATCAAAGGTAAAATCAGAAGGCCAACATACCCTCTGAAACTATGAAAAACTCCCGTGCTAAACGCCTAACGGCATCAAAGGTAAAATCAGACTAGATTTTAGAGACCAATGGGCACGATATATAAGTGCTAAACGCCTAACGGCATCAAAGGTAAAATCAGGGGCTTATGCCGTGGGGGGGGATGCCAATATTAAGTGCTAAACGCCTAACGGCATCAAAGGTAAAATCAGCTAGACCAGGAACGCCGCTGTTGACATTAAAAATGGTGCTAAACGCCTAACGGCATCAAAGGTAAAATCAGGGCTATAGTCCCGGCGCTGGCACCAAAATTAAGCGTGCTAAACGCCTAACGGCATCAAAGGTAAAATCAGCTTCATTCCATAAGCAAACTAGCAGACAACAAAGAATGTGCTAAACGCCTAACGGCATCAAAGGTAAAATCAGTCTCAAAAGTATTTTCAGCAATCCAAGAGATATCAGTGCTAAACGCCTAACGGCATCAAAGGTAAAATCAGAGCTGAAATCAGGATTAGGAGCAGCATTAAGCTCGTGCTAAACGCCTAACGGCATCAAAGGTAAAATCAGAATCAAACATTTCTTATCATCACAAATTGCAATTACGTGCTAAACGCCTAACGGCATCAAAGGTAAAATCAGAAGTATCACTAATCTTTGTTCTTTACTAATTTTATGTAGTGCTAAACGCCTAACGGCATCAAAGGTAAAATCAGCCAATACCTTTGCTTTTCTCAAAGAATTACTACCTGTGCTAAACGCCTAACGGCATCAAAGGTAAAATCAGGCCAGGTATTTTAAAAATCCAGTCATTAACTAGAAGGTGCTAAACGCCTAACGGCATCAAAGGTAAAATCAGGAACAATATAGCCACCATTGAAACTGCGGCTACTACGTGCTAAACGCCTAACGGCATCAAAGGTAAAATCAGATTCTGAGCGTCAAATTGATTTACTCGTGTGGAAAGTGCTAAACGCCTAACGGCATCAAAGGTAAAATCAGAAAATCGATACCCCCTAACCGTTCCCAAATCTGTAGGTGCTAAACGCCTAACGGCATCAAAGGTAAAATCAGATAAATTGACAATTAGATATTTTATAAGAACTCAGAGGTGCTAAACGCCTAACGGCATCAAAGGTAAAATCAGAGCGGCGGCCAAAACCTCCACCCTGACCCTTTCCACAGATAATTTTACAAGCACCCGCCCCAAAAAACAACTTCTCCTCAAAATCCTGCCAAATCTTTCCCAACTTCAAAAGATGGCCCATCGCTAAAAACCTTACCCAAACTGACTTTCGCCAAAAAGCAAGCACCCCACTCCCCACAAAAAAGCCCTCCCAAGCCCTAACCATCAACCCTTCAGAAGCTCGGGGCCACCCTTGGGCCCCGACAAAGACAGATGCTTGCTAAAAAATCCGATGGCCCTCCGGCGGCGGTGGCCAGGCATCGGCCCGGTTGTACAACACCAACTGCTCCACGCACTGCCGGGACAAACGGACCAACAACAAATCGTCCTCCTGGGACAACACCCTCTCCAACTCCCAGCGCAACTTTTCCCGCTCTCGCAGGCTCAACCAACAGCGGAAAATCGAATATTGCACCCTCTCTCCATAACCCTCTAACAACCTATAAGCCTTTCGCCACCGAGAGCGATCGCGAATATCATAAGCCACCAAATACCAATTCTTTAACTCACCCATCCTTTACCTCCAGAAATTAAGCAGAAAAACTAGACCTTTGAGATTGCTTCGCTACCGCTCGCAAAGACTGCCTAAGTTCTCACCTCACCTCAAAATCAACTGACCGAACAAACCGCCCTCGCCAGACCACTCCTTCTCCAACAACCGCACCTCCAACTCCAACAACCGCCGATAAGTCAGAGAATACCCCGTCGCTGGATGCTTCCACGTCTCATCCTTCCGTCGCTCGTACAAACTCACCAACTTTCGCTTGCCCCCATCGCTCAACCAAACCTGCGCTCCCCGCACCTCAAAATCAGCCTCCACATCCCACTGGAGCCTGTTTACCGAAGCCATAACCGACAGATCCACCAACGGCACTCGGAAAATCTCCATCAAATCCAAAGCCAAAGGGGGAGCTTGCGATCGCGGCTGATGATAAAACCCCAAAGCAGGCTCCAAACCCACAGTTAAAATCGCATTGGTAACATCCTTCAACAGCAAAGCATAACCAAAACTCAACAAACAATTAAACCGATCCTTCGGCGGGCGGCGGTTGCGGTCCGAAAAACCTAACTCCTGGGGCACCTCCGGGCGCAGCAAACAAGGTAAAGCCCCAAAATATAAAGCCGCCAAATTCCCCTCAAACCCCAACAAAGACTCCAGAGACTTCGCCCGACTCACCTGTTTGAGAACCGCCTTCATCTGGTCGATCGCTCCCCGCAACTTCGCCGGTTCATCCTTAACCCCGCGAGTCCCCCGCATCAAAAACTTCCGCTGCCCCTTAGCGCGACAGCCAACCAACTTCCGCGCCAACTCCAAACAAAACTCCGGCGAACTCAAAGCCCCATACTGCCGCACTCGCCGCTGCACGCTACCCCGACGAGTGTCAAAACTGCCGATATAGCGTCCGCCTCCAGAAATCAAATGAACCCCAATATCGTTTTCCGCACAACTATACAGCCCTTGGGTAGAAATTTGCGAAAAACTATGCAACACGACCTGCCCCACCTGCTGCAAAGGCACCGTTTCCACCGGTTGCCCCCGGCGGCTAATCTTAATCTGTTCCCCAGTGCGACCCACGCAAGTCCCCGGCTCTAAAACGTGAATAATCTCTCGGCGATCGTCCTGGGGAAACAACCGCACCGGTTCCCACTCCCGGTTGTGAGCGAGTCGCGCCTCTTCCGGCAAACAAACTGGTGCCAAAGAACAACTCGGGCACAACCGCTCGTTATCCGTCACCGGCGGGCGGTGGGGAGATTCTCGCAACCGTCGCGCCCGTTGAACTGCCTCGCGCACTTCCCCGCGCCCGCCATCGTCCAAAGGCACTCGCACCAAAACGTTATCCGCATGATAGCGAATACGTCCCTCCGCCACTGGCACTCCCAGGGCAGACTCTAACAAACAACAATAAGCGAGAACTTGCAGGCGATCGCTTTTCCATGCCCCCGGTTCTCCCGCAGCATCCCGATAACAGCGCCCCCGCTTGTGTTCGTAAGCAATAGTTTGCCCTTGGCGAGTCCGCAGGGCATCCACCCGCCCCCGCAAACCTAACTCCTCGCTTTCGAGAAACAAATCTTCCCACTCGCCGTCTTCCTCACGCTCCAATTCTTCGTGCAACCGTCGCCCGGCATAGACCGCCGCATTGCTAACCCGCAACTCTTCTACCTCTTCTAAATAGAAGAGGCGCGGGCAATAGGCCATAGCGTGCAAAGCAGAAACTCGAATAGTTCCCCGCGAATTTGCCAAAGAATGTTCTAAAGATTGCATTTGTTCTTGTCATGGTAGTTACTCTGGGCTCAACACCTAACGGCAATCTGAGGTTTTGAAGTAAACCAAAAACTTATTGCTTTTTGGGGATAAGAAATAAATCAATCAGGACTAATGAGGGTCCAGGCATTTTCGGGAACCTCCCAGTCGAGACTCTTCGGCAACTGGAGATATCGGTGCCAGCGAGTATTCGCCGAATTAAGCTTATCCGCCCAACAAGGCAAAGTCAACAACCCATCCTCATCTCGCACCAACCAGGAGATTTTCTGGTGGCGATCGCTTTCCTTAACCAAACTCACAGCATTTACCAAATCGCGACTTTCCCCCAGAGACAAACCCCCAAAGCGACTTATTGCCGAGGGATTAGTTAAAGCAGTTTCCAATCTTTCCGGTAAAGTCCGTTGAGAGCGATCGCCCTCCCCATCCACCCAAACCGCAAATCGAATATCGGTCAGCAACTCCTGGTAGTCAGGGCGAGAGTTACTAGAGTCGGCCAGATTTTTTTTAGTTTTAACCCGTCTCATAGTTCTAATAACCGTTGACTTTTCTGGGACCGATAAAAGAGCGATCGCCAACCTCACCCCACAATGTCGGTAGCGGTTAGTTTCCCCCACCGCCGACAGTAACATTCCATAAACCGTCGATGGTGGAGGCACCGGATAAGTCTCCGCATATTCCCGCGCCCGAGGTTGACGAAAACAAGCGATGGGAACTTCTATTTTTAAAGATAAATGATTCATTTTTTTTGTGAGAAAAAAGAAATGCTTTTTTGTGGTTCGTAGTAACGACTTTAGTCGTCGAAAAACCAACAAAGTCGTTACTACAAATTAGCTATAAATCCAAATCTTCTATCATTGTCCCCTTCAAATCCTCAACCGCCGCTTTTATACCTGGGAAAATCTTCGCACCCAAATCTTCTAAAGTTTCTGCTTCTTCGGTATCGGCGATCGCCCCCGCTATCCACAATTCCTCAGCATCGATATCCCCATTTTCTGCCCGTCGCACTAAGTCGGGCATGGTAATTTCTCCCTCGTCGTCTTCCTGGAAACAATATAAAAACCGAGGGGAAAAATCGTGAGTCCAACGCAACACCAAACTATCGGGAGAAAAGTCAAACAAAAACCGCGAATGGTTCCCCGCAACTTCCCCCAGAGAAATCAAACCCTCCAACACGGGAATAATGCGAGATTTCTCCTTGAGGCGATCGGGCGTCAAAGCAAAACCATATTGATAGCGGGTAGCATGAACTTCAGTTCCATAAAGAGAAGTCCGCCCCTTTTTCCCGCTAAGAGAATTAAAAGTCAAATCCCCCACAAAAGGAGTAGTCGAAACTGCCCGAGTCACTTCTAAAACACCTCGTTTGGCAGTAGTAGTTCCTTTGGGAGGAGCTTTTTTACCCTTACCTTTTTTAGGCTTTTCTTCTGCTTCGCCCTCCTCAACTTTTGCCCCTTCAGCCTTCATAAAACCCAAAACATCATCATCGATAAATTCGGCATCATTATAGTTAGGATTTTGCCATTCGTTATCGTTTTTTTCGTCGTTCCATTGGCGATTTACTTGATAGCCATTTGCGGAAGTTTGCCAATAATAGCGCAACGCCCACCGAATCGCTTCGGCAGAAACCGTACTATGCACTTCTCCCTGCCAAAACAGTTTTTGGAGAGTAGTAATATTCCCCTCATTTTCGCCGCGATTATTAGCAGCAGTTCCGTATCCAGTTAAGATATTTCCAAATAGATGAAATGACATTTTTTGTGTCTCCTAATTAGTCTTCAATTTTGCTCGAAAAGTTCTCTATTGTCATTTTTCACGATTGACAATTAACACGATTAACAAAAAGCTAGTAGTAGAGCATCTCAGCTAAAATGATGGGTAATTTTACGAGTACGTTCGCGAAGCGTGCCGGAGGCTCTACGTCCCCCTTCGTGGGTCTGGGCCCAGGCGTGAACGAGGACGTTCACTACTACTATTACTTATTATTCTTCACCTAAAATATCCTCTATTTCGTCAGACTCTACATTTTTTTCCTCCTCATAATCATTATCGTTTTCCACCTCCTCTTCTTTAACCTTTCCCGAGTAACTAGCTAAAGCCAAAAGACTTAAATCTCGGGCTTTTTTCCAATGACGTTTATCCATAACTAAAAACATCAAATCTTGCCAATGTTTTTTAACAGTAGGAGGACCACCGGCGCGAGACCAAAAATCGACGATAAACTCCCGAAATGTCTCCGCATTTTTACAGCGCCCCAACTTACTCCTCAAGCGAGTATTTACCCGGTCAAAATCGGCAAACTCTTTATTTTTTTCTGCCCGCCCTGCCATCTTTCCATAAGTAAAAGAAAGCGCTTCGTGGCAAGCAATGACAAACAGCTTCTCCCGTTCGTCATTCCATTCTACTTTTTCAACCATTTGAAATAATCCTCCCCGTTCGTAAGTTAACCTATTAAACAGTTCTTGACTGTTAATTTTATCTGCAAAACCGGCATACCAATCTTGCCCCCTTGCCAAATTATCTGCAATTAATTCCCTGGCAAAACTGCTGGCAACCCAACCGCCTTTTTTACCAGGAAGGACGCGATCGCTCAACTCATTTCGACAGATTTTATAATTGTAGCAAGTCTCATATTTTGCCTCCACCACACACAAATCAGTCCGGGTTTTTTGTTGAGAAGACCACGCCACGCTACCCAAAGTTATTACCTGGCAACTGCGCAAGCCAAAATCTTCTGCTATTTCCGCAGTTTGTTCGTAAGTTAAAAACCGCAACCCGGCATCTCCTAACCCGCAAGCGTGGAAATCTTTATAAGTAGCATATCGTTGATGCAAGTTTTGTTTGTATTTAGCAAACTTTTGCAAGTCGATTATTTCGGGAATTACTAAAGCATATAAAGCCCGTTTATCCCGCAACTGCGACCTCAAAATATAATAGTAACAAGCAACTGGGGCAAACAACAAAATTAAAGCATTTTCTGGCGGTTCTTTAAAACTTGTTTCCTTGGAAAAAGCATTATGTCTGACCGCCGCCCCCGGACTTAACCAACCGGCAATATTAATTGGTTTAGTCAGCAAATTACCATTTTTATCGCAGAGGTTATTAGCAAAGTTTTGGTAAGCATAACTGGTTAGAGATTTGTAAGTAACTGGAATTTCTGGTTCGTTTTCTCCCAAAGGAAAAGATTTAGTTATTTTCCCATCAGATTTATGGGTTTGATTGTGTTGGAGGAGGGTTCCTAAAATACCTTGATGAACTATGGCCAAAGGAGGATCGTCCATACTTTTAGCATCGATACCTCGCAGGGCAATTAAACCATTTTTTAGCTGAAAAGATTCGGTTAATAACCAATCTAAAACAGAAAAATCGCTCCCTTCCCATTCCAAAATAACCCGACGTTTATCCAACTCCCATTTTAACCCTTCTAGCGGAGAAACTTTTTCCTTAGTTAACTGGTTTAAACTCATCCACAAACCGGCCAAACCCGCCCGATGTAAAAAGGTAAAACTGGGATTTCCTAAATCTAATTCTAATCGCATTTTTGCTCCTCCGCCCCCGTTTCTTGAGAATAAAAAACAGCCTTTGGCGGCGCAACTGGGTAAAACTTTTTCCGTTTCCACTCGCGCCAATTGTGTTTTTTCGGTATTCTAATAGACACCGAATATCCTTGAGCAACCTCCATAAAACTCTTATTTTTTCGTTTTGCTTCCTCCCCAATCTCTCCCAAATCTTCCTCTAACAAAACCGTCATCGTATAGCCACCTTCCCGCAAAAAACCAGGATAAGTCTCCCAGTCGCCAGTCAACCAAACGCAGTTAACAAGTTCGGGAATGTAGCTATTTAATTTCGTAGCAATTTCGGCCAAATCTTTTTGAGAAATTACTTTTTTAGTTACCGCTTCAGCTAATAACTGTTTTCCAGTTTCTAACGGCTCTTTAGAGTAAACCTTTTGAGATTTTTGGGAAGGATAAATAATCGCCAAACGCGCCCCATCTTCTGATTTAGTCATCCGCCGATTTAACCTTCCCAAACGTTGAATTAAAGCCGCCGCTGGAGCCATGGCCGAGATTAACAAATCAGCGCTAATATCCAGAGACATTTCGCAGACTTGAGTTGTAATTGCTAATACAGGAGTATCCCTTTTCTCAAAAGCCTCAATAACAGCTTTATGCTTTTCAACTCTATCCTTATAACGGAAACGACTGTGATAAATTAGCAACTCAATTTTTATTTCTGGCAACTCCGAGTTTAACTTAATTTTAGCCTCTCGATACAAATCAATACAATTTTGCACCGAGTTAGTCACCCAAAGAACTTTTTTTCGATTTTGCAAAGCATTAATTACAGGTTCCCATACTTCTAATTCCTCCCGTTCTTCTATTTGGTAGCGCGGCAATTCCTCCAACTCTTGCGGCCCTTCAATTGGTGCGTCAATTTCCTCGCCAATAGCATTTATTTCTGTTTTAATAGCCTCCAATTGTGTCGGCGTAAAACTGGCGCTCATTAATAAAATAGGTGCCCCCTGAAAAGTGCGTAAAAACTGCAAAAACGCCCCAAACAATTGTTTGTCGTAAGCGTGAACCTCATCGAAGACGAAAGCAGCGTTAGCGATCGCCGGCCAAGCATACAAAGGCCGCCGGTTATTCTGCATCAACCCCAACACCGCATCCACCGTACAAACCACCAACTTTTGCCGCCACGCCTGAAACGCCGCCAAACGCGCGTCAGTTCCTTCGGCATCGCCGCCTTCCCCAGAGTTGCCCTCCCCAGAGTTGCCCTCCCCAGAAAATAACAACTCCCGATCCAAGTCTGCCCGCGAATGCATCAAAGCAGCCTCAAAATCGTTATCATGGGCATAGTCGATAAATCCCTGACTGGCAGTACCGGTGGTAGGATAACAAAAAAATAACTTGCGTCCCACCGCATGACGCTTCGCCCATTCGTAAGCAGCAACAGTTTTACCGCTGCCGCAACCGGCCTTAACCACCGTCACCCGGCGGCGACTCTCGGCAACCCGTTCTTGAAAAGGACGTAAAGGTTTACCCCCCAAACGGTTATCTACCAACAGTTTCAGTTCCGCAGTCGATAGCTGCAAGCTTAAAACTTCCCCCATCCACTCTGTAAAATTTTCCTCCTCCTGGGGCAAGGCCGAACCCGCCAAGTCCGCCGCAATAACTGTTGCTTTCACCGCAGCAGTTAATTTGCGCTGCTTTTCGTCGAGTTCAATGTCGCGAAAGTCGCGCCATAAAGCTTTTAACGCTTCTTTCAATTTGTCTTTAGACCAAATCTCCTCTGGGAGTTCCGGCAAATCTTTTTCTGCAGTCGGCAGTCCGATCGCTTTCCCCATTCTCAGCAACGCCTTAAAGTCGTCGTGGCGGGTGTAGATTTTCAGTTCGCTACCAGTATCGTCGGTGAGTTTGGCGAGACTATCTCCCAGTGGTAACTTATCTTTGCCAACTCCAGCTTTGAGATGATGCCCCAAAGCGCCCCAGACGGCGATGGTTAAATTGGCATTGGGGCAGCGTTCCAACCACTCTCTAAAACTCGGAACTTGCAAAGCAAGAATGCCGCTAATCATTTCGTGGCGCAACATTTGGCGTTGTTTGCGCAGGTTCAATTGTTTTCCTATCTCTTTCCGAAGTTCCCGTTTCTTCTTATTTTCCGAGTTAGCATCGATGGAATTAAAATACACCATCTCCTGAAAATGTTCGTTAGCTTTCCCCCAGTCGTGTAAATACGCACCGAGTCTAACCGTATTGGCGAAATACTCGAAGTCGATACCTTGCAAACCGAGTTGCTGGAGGATGTCTCGCCCCAACCGTTCTAATAATAGGTCCGCCGCTTGCATTACCAAACTGATATGACCGGTAAACTTGGCTGCCCCTTTGAGGCGATCGCGAAGCGTTGCGGATGCAACATCGCTTTTCTCCCCAGAGAAAGACTTGGCATACAATCTCCGTTTTTCAAACATTTTTCTCTCCTTAACAAACATCAAAAATACCGCAACCCAAATGACGCCTCCCACCGATACCGCGTACCTGCAATTTTAGAGAGTCCTTTTCGCTTAACCCCGAGACTTCTGTGGTAAAACCGATAACGGTTTGTTTGATTTTGATAGTCTTACGACTCGGTTTGCCTTCTTTATTTAAAGGAATAGAAACCTCTCCAACTATTCCTAATTGTTGCAACTGCCGCTTTGCCGCTTCTACAAAAGGGTCAGGTTCCTTGTAACCTTTAATAGTGATTATCCTCGCCCTTAACTTATCCGCCGGTTGCAAACAAAGCATTTGGGGAATACCTAATTTAATTTCATGTTTTCCCAGAAGCAACTTCTTCCCCGCCAGGGGATATACCAGAGGAATGAGAGAAACTGGCAGGCGAATTTTACACCGGGATTGAGATGTGAGGAGGATTTTTCCTTGGCGATCGCCCAAACCCGGTATCGTCAAAATCCCGATTTCCGAGTATTGGCGTATTTGCGGCAGTTTCCTGCTTATAGCTGCCAGCAGCGCATAACCATGATCCGCCGGGATACATTTACCCGCCACCGGAAATGCCAAATCGAAAAAATGCTCTATTTCATCCTGGGAGGCCCCAGACGCAGAGTATTGCAAATCATTTATCAATTTTCAATTCTCCTTTAGCGAAAATAAAGACTGTTCAACGCCTAACGGCTTCTGAGGTGAAAAATGTTTTCTGGTTTTTTCGCTAGCTACCTTTAGACCTTAAAACATTAATAAAATAGAATAGCGAAAAAAAAAGGGTTTGTCAAGGGGGATGAGAAAATTTGCTTAACGCCTGACGGCATCTGAGGTTAAGGGTGGACCTGAGTTATGTTACACCCGGCCACCCGGTAAATTTTGGCCATCACCAACCTTGAGACCTTAAAAATGCTCAACGCCGAAATTTTGGGGAAAGTATGGCCCCAATTTGAAGGCATCAGAGGTAATTGCTGTTATTTTAGCAGAATCTTTTGTTGGTGAAGCGATCGCTAAAGCATCAAGCTTAAATTCGAGGTGGGGGCAAAGCATTCGGACATGAAATTTAACGCATTTTTACCGAAAATTTTGGTTTAAAGCAAGGTCCTTTAAGGACGGCTTTTTTTTGCCAATTAGTTGTCATTTTCTGCTTTTAGTGTTATGGTGAAAATGGTTTGAATCCCCAGAGTGTTGCTATATGCTTGAACTTAAAAGTATCGCATAAGGATACAAATATTGGGTGGCGAAAACCAAGAAAAACACAGCCAAAGAATCAAAAACGGTTCAATCCCGGAAAATTTAGTTTTTCTGTTTTTTATGGTATCGTGGGGCGCACGAAAACACTAGGCCAGTATCCTAGTACGTCTCTGGAAATATAGCCCTCTGGGGCCAACTAAACTAGACTCGCCGATCGGTTCTGTAGAACGGTTAGTTGGTTTAGATATTGCTCGTAAGAGATAGTTGGTTTTAAGGTTTGTTGAAGAAAGAGAAAGTCTAAATAGCAATATTTAGAATCCCCGCTGCTTCAGCACGGGGAGAACGTCAACAAGCTTATCCCCCGAATGCTTTGCCCCTACAGTTCCCTTGAAAATTGTCAATATCTCATAAACCCGGTTTTTTAAGCTTAATTCACCCGCCAGAAACCCGGTTTTTCAAAGCTAATTCACCCGCCAGAAACCGGGTTTTTCAAAAAAACCCGGTTTCTTAAATCTCAATGCTTATCAGAAACCCGGTTTTTTCAAAAAAGCGGGTTTCTTGACCATAACTTACTTCTTAGCCCCTACAAGTCCTAAATAAAATGCCCAATACCTTTGACAACTCTCCCAAATAATACTCAGTTAAATCAATATAAACCCGCTTTTCTTCTAACCTCAAAAACCGCCAATTAGTCCCAGAAGTCACCGTTCCGTAAATAGTTGAAATAGAATTATTTTCGCGCCGATTAAACATTTGTGCCCCCACCATTTCCGCCACGCATTGCCCCAAACCAGCGTTTAAATCCTCTTTTTTTGCCTCCACTAAAGTTATGACTGGGGCAGTCAGAAATAATATTTCCTCCGATAAACTAATAATAAAATCGCAATTTTCATTTAATCCCAGTTGCGGTTCCACAGAAAAATTAATTCCCGAAAATAAACTAATCTTCCGTTCTAATTTCCGCCTCAATTCTACTAAAATTGGCGCGATAATCAATTCAGAACGCGCTTTTTCCGTATTGCTAGCTAAAGCAATAGGCAAGTTTTCCCGTAAAGTTTCCTCTAACAATTCCCCCGGTTCCACCTCTGGCAAACTTGCAAATAAATCCACGTTTTTTATTAGAGTTAAATCGAAAGCTTTTTTAACCGAACTCAAGCTAAAATCGCTGTAAGACATAAATTAATTGCCAATTGTTAATTGTTAATTGTTAATTGAAAAAACTCATCCGCTACATCCGCTTCAAAATCCGCTGCTAACTAACCTTTCTTTTCCCACCCAAAACCATCCGCACTCGTCCCGTACAATACCGCTGCTAACTAACTTTTCTATCGCTGAAGCGATTACTACGAACTTTTAAAATCGCTGAAGCGATTACTACGAACTTTTAAAATCGCTGAAGCGATTACTACGAAC
>CAZUCT010000036.1:29985-34458 GCA_964619285.1 uncultured bacterium
TTTTAAAATCGCTGAAGCGATTGCTACGAACTCTTAAAATCGCTGAAGCGATTACTACGAACTCTTAAAATCGCTGAAGCGATTACTACGAACTTTTCTATCGCTGAAGCGATTACTACGAACTGTCTAATTTCCTCCTTTAAAACTCTTCAAATTTGCTAAGGCTTCGACATTAGAATCGGCCCCTTTTTCCATCAAAATCACCCCATCCCTAAAATCAATAATCCCATACCTACCCCAACCGTAAAGCTTATCAATTAAAGGTAAAATCTTTTCCAACCTGCGCCGATCGCTCTTAAAAGCAACCCCATATCTTCGCAACCGCCACAAATCCGCAATAATATAATCCACCTCCCTAACTTCCCCCTCATCCCCCCGAAACTCATATCTGGGAAACCGTAAAATTGCCCGCCGACTCGACAAATGGGGAATAAAATAAGTCGTCGCCGCCACGCTAGCATCCCTCGGAATTTCTGCTAGCAAAGGTCGCATTTCGCCAACTCGTTCCCACTGCCGAGTTATCGGCACATATACCCAAGGTTGCACCGAATCCGGTACTATAAAATAAAGGGTTCGATTGGGATTTGAAGTAAAGGTAAAAAACAGCGACAAGCACAAACAAATTATCCAAAATTTCCTAAACTTCCTAGAAGGAAGAGGAGATTTTAAAGCAACTATTTCCCCTTCAAAAACTGGCACTTTAAACTCCGACTGTTTTTTACTCCACCACAAAATCGCCCCGTAAAACAATCCCGGAACCACCGTCATCGCATAACGAATCGTAATCGCTAAAACCGATTCCCCTTTAGCAGAAAATAACTTTAACAAAGGAAAACCAGCCACCATCCAAGCCGTCGGCGATACCGCTGGCACGAAAGCTAAGGGCAACCATTGACCGATTAAATATTTTATCGTACCAAAAAAAGGAGTAAATATTTCCCCGATTAACAACCACGGTTGACTAATCATCCCCCCAATAATTTCTAAAGTGGAAGCTTCATCCCCTTCCGCATATTGACCGAATCTTTCCATCATAAATCTCTCGGAAATGTCATCGGAAAATAGGGGCATTATTAAATTAGTTAAAAGCAGAATATAAACAAAGCTGAGAACGCAAATTATTAAGCCTTGTTTGGGATAGCGTTTGCTGGCAATTAAATAAAAACCGACCCCGAATAATACTACTCCCGAATCCTCTCTCACTCCTAAAATTAAAATTGCTAACAGCCAAAACAACCGCCACCAGCGTTTTTCCATCGCCAATAGCAAGCTAAATACAAATAGCGGTATTTGGCAGACATCGTGGAAGTTGGCAAGAGTCGGCCCGATAACCGCGTTGGCGCAATAAAAACTCACTGTTATCCCTGCTGCCAGGGGCGGTTCGAGATATTCTCTGGCGAGGATGTAGAGAACTATGCCTGCAGCAGTCACTAACGTTACTTGTAAAAACGTGAGAGTTGCTGGAGAAGGAAAGATAGCATAAATGGGCAGCCAGAGCAACAGGGCGGGGGTAAAATGTTGGCCGAGACGGTGATAATATACCTCTGGCACTTGCGATTGGCGAACTACGTTGGTAGAGAGGGCCGAAGAGAGAGAACTTTGGAAAAAGCGACCGTGAAGGTTGTTCCAGAAAACTTGGTTAAAGATGCCTTGGTCGTAGGAAGCGTAAAAAGAGTAGTAGCGGTGGAGGGTTAGTAGCAGACAGATACTAAAGAAGGCGATCGCCGCTGTTATTACAATTTGGAGGGACCGATTTTTTGACCCAAAAATTCTCATCGAAAGCCAACGCAATTAATAGGGGACTTGCCAGAAAGCGATCGCCCGATAGACGATCTACAAAACCAGGCAATTATAACTTAAAAAGCAGATTATGTCAAAAAAATCGACAGCAGACCGCAAGAATTTCCCTAAGTCGGCACGTTGCCGATAAAAATGGCAAAATATAAAGCAGATATTAAATTAAAAGATAAAAATTAGTGGCTGGCCTAGCAACTCAAAATTGGCCTTCAATTCCTGAAAGGCAAACGGACTCCTTAAAAGGCCAGATACCAGTAAAGCGTAAATACTTAGTAGGAAATTTCGATGGTCAACTACTCTCTTGGAAAAGAAGATTTCAAACGCTTATCGGGCATCTTAAAAGAAGGCCTGGAGGGAACTGCTAAAGGGGAGATGAGCAAAGATGCACCTCTACAGCTTTTGCTGTTTGTGGATAAGCGCCCGAGCTCCCAAGAAAAAATTCAAGATCTTCGCAAGTCCTTACACGAGTTAAAAAAAGAGTATCCCCTTGAGTTCGAGGCCATCGATGTAGGAGAACAGCCTTATTTGGCCGAGTATTTTAAATTAATTGCCACTCCAACCCTGATTAAAATTTATCCAGAACCCAGACAAACTCTGACTGGTACGGATCTGGTCGGTCAATTACAACACTGGTGGCCCCGCTGGCAAGCTGCTATAGATGAATCCCAGCAAAATTGCCAAAGCGAGAACTGGCAAGAGACTGGCGAAAGACTTTCGATTAATTCTATTGCTTCCACTGCTGAAGCGATGCAGCTTGCCGACGAGATTTTTAATCTGAAGCAGGAACGAGAACTCCTCCTCCAGCAGCTACGCTTTAAAGACCGAATCATTGCCATGTTGGCCCACGACCTGCGCAATCCCTTAACCGCTGCTTCTTTGGCCATCGAAACCATTCAATTGAGCGAAAACTCCCAAAATGGCCAAGGTGGGTATTCTCCGCAACTTACGGCTAATTTAAAAGCTCGTTTGCTGAGACAGGCCAGGGTCCAATTAAGGGCGATCGAGCGGATGATTACAGATATTTTAGAATCCGCTAAGGGCACTAATACCCAAATACAAATTAAACCGGACAAGTTAGATTTAGGTGTCCTTTGTACGGAGGTTTTGACTGAATTACAATTCAAGCTCAAGTCTAAATCGCTTACATTAGAAACTGATATCCCAGGGGATTTGCCCGATGTTTATGGAGATGGCGAAAGGGTGCGTCAAGTAATTGTTAATTTATTGGATAATGCCATCAAATACACTCCAGAAAAAGGAACTGTTCGTGTTTCTATTTTGGAGCGTACCAGTCAGAAAGTTCAGGTTAGTATCTGCGATAGCGGTCCGGGAATTCCAGAGGACAATTGCGATCGCATCTTTGAAGATAACTTCCGACTGCAAAGAGATAGCCTGCAAGAAGGCTATGGCATCGGTCTGGCTTTATGTAAGAAAATTATCCGCTCCCACTATGGCAAAATCTGGGTTGACTCTAGTCTCAAAAGCGGCAGTAGCTTCCACTTTACTCTGCCAGTTTACAGATAATTGAAAATTAAGCGGATAACAGGCATCCTGCCTGTTTTACCCATTAACTTTCTTGTAATTTAGCAATAATCTGGGTATTAGCTTCGGGAAAACTAAAGCTTTCTAATTCCTCTAAATTAACCCACCGAATTTCTGTGCATTCTATAGGTTGAGGAATCCCTTGTAAGTGGCGACACTCGTAAACCTCTAAAGTTAATTGAAATTTGCTGTAGGTATAGTCTATAGTTAAAAAATGTTTTTCCACCTCAATTTCTATTGCTAATTCCTCCTTAATTTCTCTTTTAATGCAACTTTGAATAGTTTCCCCAGCTTCTAATTTGCCTCCAGGAAATTCCCACAAGCCGCCAAAGTTTCCCTTGGGAAGTCGCTTGTCAATTAAAATCTCGCCTCGTTCGTTCTTAATAACAGCGACCCCAATAATTTTATGAGGTAATGTCATTGTTAATTGTCAATTGTTAGTTTCCCAATTTCCCATTTTTAATTATCATAAAATTAGGCAAAAATTCTCTAAGGACAATCTTTATTAATGTCTTTTTCCTCAACAACTCTTAACTTTTGCCTTTTGCCTTTTGCCTTTTGCCTACTATTCTTAATTGCTTAATCTTCTAAACCATTAAAAAGCTCTATGGACTTTTCATAAGTCATGCGCTGTTCGGCATTTCTGAGGAAATAGCCGCTAATCATTGCCGAAGCCAATAACCTACCTAAATGTTCCCGGTTGGTAGTCACAGTTACACCAAAATGTTCGGAAGGGAGATTCCCCAACAATCCGACAATATTTCGTTCCATAACCTGAAAAACGTCGCCAGAGCCCGGTTTGGAAAGCTGAGAAACAATTTCGGGGCTCAAAGATCGAACGTATTGCCAAAGCAAGTTGACGTTCTCTCCATTTTCTTGCAAAAACTCCGGGGCTCTATCCGATGGATCGTTCACTTTCTACCTCCTAAAAAAAATCTACGGAAAACTTAACCTGGGGCGAGGGATTTTAATCGAGCATACTTACTAATCTAGCAGCAAAAACTAGAATCAGCGATCGCTCTCCATAATCAAGATGAAGGACTCGCACTCCATTAAGTACCTGTGCAAAATTAATTACATACCGAACAGACAAGATGTCTGTTCTACGGGGAAAATTTTCTGCAAATATTTTTG
>CAZUCT010000037.1:0-12054 GCA_964619285.1 uncultured bacterium
CTTCGACTAACTGGGAATTAGGTATCTCTTGCCTATTGCCTCTTGCCTCTTGCCTCTTGCCTTCCCTATTGCCTCTTGCCTCTTGCCTATTGCCTCTTGCCTCTTGCCTATTGCCTTCCCTATTGCCTTCCCCTCGCCAGTCTTGCCAGACTTCAGAAAGAGCGATCGCCTCAGCAGGAGTCGGTGGCAAACCGCCGCGCCCGGTAATAATATATTCGCTGCCGGCATACACCTCGCAGCCGGACGCTATCAACGCCGTCAAATCTGGCAAGTTGCTCGATACCTCCACTAATCCCTTACTAGCTTCGTTATCCAATCCCTCAACCTCCACCGTTCCATCAACTCCTAATTGAGAGCTGGCAGTAATGCCGCTGCCAGGACTCAAAAACACGCCCCGAGTATCGATGCGAATATTGCCCCCCGCCCCCTCAAAAGCATTAGCATTAATTCGACTGTTTCCCAAAGCAGCGATCGTCGAAGCCCCAATAGTAATATTACCGCCATCGCCGCCACCCCTGCCTTCTGTTCCCGCCCGAGTCGAAATTTCGCTACGATTGCGCAACAGTAACCCGTCCCTAACTCCCAAATTAATATTACCGCCGCTGCCTATCGGACTCGTAGCGATCGCCCTACCGCTATCCAAAGTCAAACTCCCGGCCTCAACTCTCAAATTGCCCGCATCCCCCAAACCTTCGGAACTCACCGATATTTCAGCCCGATCGCCTACCCTCAACTCCCCCGCAGTCAGATTTATCGAACCCGCCGCCCCCGTAGTTCCCGGTTGAGAGCTCGCCACCAAACCGCTAAATTGTTCCGTTACCCCAACTGCAAACCCCCTCAGTTCCGCCGTCTCGGAAACCCGCACCCTTAAATCCCCCGCCTCCCCAGAACCAAAAGTTGTTGCCGAGAGCAACCCGCCGTTAGTGGCAGTTAACTTATCCGCATCCACAACAATAGAACCTCCGGCCCCCTCCCCAGCAGTTGCCGTTGCCACCAAAGAACTATCTACCAGCAACTCCGAAACATTTAAAATAATATTCCCCGCCGCCGCCGTCCCCAAAGTCGGAGCCCCGATAAGTCCCCCATCTCGGACAATTAACCTCCCAGTCTCAATCTGGATATCCCCCGCATCGCCCCCTCCGTTAGTACCGCTAACTATTCCCGTTTCTACATCCAAAATACTAACCCCTTCCCGCGCAATCAGCAAAACCGTGTTTTCTTGCAAAGCAGAGAACCCACTACCAACTACTTCTACTAACTCTTCTGCCCGAATCGTAATATCCCCGCCAGTTCCCTCCCCCACCACCGAAGCATCTATCAATCCGCGATCGACTATCACCTGGCGAGCGTCGATTTCGATATTCCCCCCCTCCCCCGAATTAGTAAAAGCCGTAATCGCACCCCCGCTGCCCACAAAAATCGAATCCGCATCAATAACCACCCTGCCCGCATTACCCGGCCCGTCGTTTCTCACTCCCAACAACCCGCCATTAGTTACCCTCAGTACGGGAGTATTAATCCTCACGCTTCCCGAATTTCCCGAAGGCACCGCCGGCAAACCAAAGAGTTCTTGGAATTCAGGATCCTGAACGAAAGCAAAAGCACTAATCAAACTGGGATTAATCGAACCCGATACCGTACCGTCGATTTCTACAGACTCCCTAGCATTCACCGTAACGCTGCCCCCATCTCCAGTTGCCAGAGAAGGAGTATCCACCCTGCCCCCACCGCGCACAATTAACCTCCCCGTATCGATGGTCAAATTGCCCGCATTGCCAGAACCGAGACTGGAAGCACCGATAACGCTGGGAGTAAACAATCTCGGTACTACTCCGATTATTTCTATAGAGTCCGTCGCCGAGACTCTCGTTTCCCCGCTGTTACCCGGCCCGAAAGTAGCAGATGCCAAAGTGCCCCCATCCAGCGCTCGCAGTTGTGCGGTAGTGACTGTCATATCTCCCGCAGCTCCCAAACCCAGGGTACTAGCGGTGATGTTGCTGAAAATCCTGGGGTTTAACGGAGAAAATCTCAGCAGTTGTATCCGCTCTGCTTGGAGCTCTATATTGCCCCCGTCTCCGTTGCTAAAAGTCCTCGTCCCGATCGCTCCTCCATCGATCGCTGTCAACTCCCCAGTTTGAATCTTGATATCCCCACCAATAAAATCTCCCAAGTTTTCCGTAGTCAAGCGACTCTGAAGACTTCCCGTCTCGTTAGTGCCCCTAACTTCTACCGACTCGCTAGTTTGGATCTCGATATCCCCCGAAGGTTCCCGCCCCAGACTTTGGATTAAAATTAACGATCCCCCTGTTAGTTCCAGATTTCTCCCCCGTATCTGGATGGTACCGCCCCCAATACCGCTGGCATCTGCAAGCGATCGCCCCTTCAACACCACATCCCGAAAATTCTCCACCGCCTCATAACCCAACTCCCACCCTGTCGGCGCGGCACTCAAACTAACATTGCCTCCCGCAACGCTACCTATTTCTAAACGCCCGTTCGAGGCCGTCGCCACCCCCCCATCAAAAGCAATATTACCTCCTACTAAGGCGAAAGTACGACCCGGTTTGAGTTGCAAACCGCCAACGTTATTTTCCCGATTAATTGGCGATAATAATGGCTCTCGAACTGTTAAATTATGCCCGTTTCCAACTACTCTTATTTCCGCAGGATTTTTCCCTAAATCTAAACCGATAGGAACGTTAATTGTTAGTAAGGGCGGCGCGTTTGGCTCCACCGCGCTAAATTCCGCCCCATTCTCAAAACGAATGCTATTAGCAGTAGAACCGATAAAAGAACCGCCAATATTTAGCCTGGCATTAGGACCGAAAACGATGCCGTTGGGATTAATGAAAAATAAATTAGCGCTGCCATTTGCTTCGATTAAACCGTCGATATTCGAGATTTTCCCTCCAGTAATTCTGGTCAAAATATTTTGAATATCTGTTGCATTATTAAAAAATGCCCTGGTATTTTTATCCAGAGAAAAATCTTGAAAGCTATGGAATAAATTGCCGCCATTCTTAGTCCCTCCATCAATGCGGATAGTATGGCCGTTGGGGGCGACAATAGTATTATTTGGCAAGGTGTTATCTGGGATTATTTGGGCTAAAACCGCAGATTTTGAGGTGAGAATAGATAAAACAATACTGGATAAATTGCAGATTTTACTTAATAGTTTTTTCATTTTTTTGTCAATTGTCAATTGTTAATTGTCAATTGTTATGGGACGCTCCCGCAAAACTTTCCGAATTGAAGGTAATAGGCTTTGTAGGAACTTAAGAACCTCAACCAAGGAGCAAATAATTATGACAACCAAAGGATTAAATCTCTGGCTAACTGCCGCTACCGTTTTAGTTACTAGCACTTTAGTCTCCACCCCAGCAGTAAAAGCAGAATCTCCATCCACCGAGACGACTCCTTCGATCGCTAGCACTTATCAAGAAGGTTTCTGGCAGCCAGTCGCTAGAGTAAATCCCGAAATGCCCATAGAAATTCAATTTATCAATCAAACGGGAGGGGCGATCGAATATGGTTTCACCGGCAACCAAAACATACCGGAAAAATTATCTGCAAATGAAACTGCTGTATTGAGCAACGTTTCCCCAGATACCCACATTTTAATTAGTTTCCTCGATTCATCCAAGGCCGGTTTTGATGGAAACTTGAAATACGATGTAGCTGTTACTGACAATTTGGTAACTGTTACTGTTCAAGAACGAAGGGATTTGATTACCGGAGACAGCGCTTTAAATATCCACAAGAGCGGCGGTATTTACATTTATTAAGTTCTTAGGGAATGGCTAATTGCTAATTGTCAATTGCTAATTGTCAATTGCCAATGGCTAAATTCCTCCAGGGCCATCTACTATGGTGGCCCAATAATTAAAGGCCCATTTTTTTCAGATTAAAATTGCAGAAATTTCGAGCAGTTGTGTTACAATGTAATATGAAGGCGGTTAATAAAGATGTCCCAAAATAGCGGGCCAAAAAAACAAAGACACGGGAGAGGAAGACTAATCGCACCAGTAGTCGAGGATGGGTGATGGGAAAGCTTTATCCATTGCAGGACAAGACCTTCAGGGAAAAAGAGAGAGTCAAAGTTCGGTAATCTCTAAGAAAAAACCATTGTCCAGTTAAATTCTTTGAGCAATGATGGAATAGTAGTAAAGATAAATAACCGAGTTCCAATTAGTCCGGGGATTCGTCAGTTAGCAGAATAGTTAAGAAAATCTTTGAATTTTATGCCTTTTGGATGAACACTTTAAACTAGCTTGTAGTCTAATATTGTAGTACGCGCTCGAATTAAGTCCTTGCTTGGGAGCTTCTCGAAATAGAATTCGCTGCAACACTAAAGTTCAGCAAAAAAGGCCACTTATAGAAATTGAGTTATAAACAAATTCCAGTAATTCCACAAATTAGCAAGTAAAAGCTTTATAATTACCCTTCCCCCACTCAAGTATTGATGTAAATATCGGCAAACAGGCCAAAAAAAGCAGCCAAAAAACAGGATTGGGCAACCGATCTTAGAACTACTGTCGGTTCTAAAACTGCTATATAAACCGACATTCTCGTTTTTAGTAACGACCGAAAAAGAGTCCAATAGGGGGAAGGGTAAGTAAAGCGAGTGGAGCTGGCCACTAAAACTCAAGGATATATCTAAGGAAGGAGTGTAACAAAAAACTATGGCAACTACCAATACCAACCGCAAAAATAAAATCCAAACTAATAAAACTATGGCAACCAGCTCTTCAATGGACACAGTTCGTACTTACTTACATGAAATAGGCCGCGTACCCCTGTTGACACGGGAGCAAGAGATTGTCTTGGGCAAGCAGGTGCAGCAGATGATGGCGGTTTTAGAAACAAAAGAACAGTTGGAGGAACAACTCCAGGGCCAAGCAACCGACGAAGAGTGGGCAGAGAAAGTCCAGCTTCCGGTGGAAGAGCTGCACCGCATGCTTAAAGTGGGTCGCCGGGCCAAGCAAAAGATGATTGAGGCTAATTTGCGCTTGGTGGTTGCGATCGCCAAAAAGTACCAGAAGCGCAATATGGACTTTCTGGACCTAATCCAAGAAGGTACTCTGGGTTTGGAACGAGGAGTAGAAAAGTTTGACCCTACCCGTGGATATAAATTTTCTACCTACGCCTACTGGTGGATCCGTCAAGCGATTACCAGAGCGATCGCTCAACAAGGCCGTACTATCCGCTTGCCCATCCACATCACCGAAAAACTCAACAAAATCAAAAGAGTCCAAAGAGACCTCTTCCAGCAACTCGGACGAAATCCTACTCCCAAAGAGATTGCCGATGCTCTGGAGCTCGAACCTGCTCAAATCCGAGAATATCTGTTGATGGCCCGCCATCCTATTTCTCTGGATTTACGAGTAGGGGACAACCAGGATACGGAATTGCAGGAATTGCTTGAGGACGAGAGTGCCTCTCCAGACGATTACATCATGGGAGAGTTACTGCGCCAAGACTTAAATAGCCTCTTGGCCGAACTCACCGAACAGCAGCGACAAGTCTTAATTCTGCGCTTTGGTTTGGAGAACGGTCACGAAATGTCCTTAGCTAAGGTGGGAGAAAGCTTGCAACTGAGTCGCGAACGAGTTCGCCAATTGGAACATCAAGCTTTGGCCCATTTGCGCCGCCGCCAAGCTAAGGTCCGAGAATATGTGGCCAGCTAATTGCTAATGGCTAATTGCAGAAGTAAGCAAAAGGCAGAAGGCAAAAGGCAAAAGTCAAGAGATTTGAGAACTTTTCTCAAACGCCGCTAATCGCTAAGAGCTAATGGCTGAAACGGGCATTTTGCCCCTAACCATTAGCTCTTGCTTTTTTTTGGGAATGGGGAATGGGGAAGAATTTTGGGGTTTTTATCGGGAGCATCGAATCTTTGCATAAACAGAAAATTTTGTAAGGAACGCTTATTTATTTCTTTACCATTAGCAATTAGCAATTAGCAATTAGCAAAAAGCGTTCAATTCTTGGTTCCCAACAGCAAGCCCTATAATAACTGTGGATTTAATCGAAATTGCCGCTTACTTTTTCTTTATGGGAGGGGAAAAACTGACAAAAACGCTCCCCCCTTCTTCAGATTGTGTTGTCAATTTTTGCGTAAAAAAAAATAAAGTCATGCCGGATATTCTTCCTACAACAGACCTACTACCTAATGGCATTTATCTTTACGGTCAATCTCCCATACCAGAACAAATCCTCAACGAGTATTTTGTCTTTGAAATCAGAAACGACAAAGTATTAGGTGCCCTTTACCTACCTTACTCCAGCTTTTTCTGTTTTTATGGCGCTCAAAAACCAGGTCGATTAGAAGTGACTGTTACAGACAGCTACGATAATTCCACCTCTTCTTACACCGTTAATTTACAAGACTATCACCCACTGGCACAACCCAGCGAAAACGACCTCCGAATTTTGAGTATTTGCCAAAATAACTTTGCGGGTTTTTTTTAGAAATTGTTAATTGTTAATTGCTAATCCCAACCATTAGCAATTAGCAATTAGCAATTAGCAAAAATCCTTAAATTCTTTGCTTTCTTCAAAAATGCACCCTTATTCTTAATACTCAATTCCCGGTTGAGCTTTAACTCCTTGTTCTCGGAAAGGATGTTTAATTAAAGTCATTTCTGTAACTAAATCGGCTTTTTCTATTAAAGCAGGAGGAGCGCCGCGACCGGTTAAAATTACATGAGTATCTTCTGGCTTTTCTTCGATTCCTGCCAGGACTTTTTCTACTGACAAATAACCCAACTTCAAAGCCACATTAATTTCGTCCAATAAAACTAATTTAAACTCGGGATTTTTCATAAAAGTTAAAGCAAAATCCCAAGCTTCCGAGGCTTTTTGAATGTCGCGATCGCGGTCTTGAGTTTCCCAAGTAAAACCCTCTCCCATCGCCCGAAATTCTAACTGCCCTTCCCACTTACTTAAAACCGCTTTTTCTGCCGGTTCCCAAGCACCCTTAATAAACTGAACGATCGCCACCCGATACCCGTGACCCAAAGACCGCAAAACCATACCCAAAGCAGCAGTAGTTTTGCCTTTTCCGTTGCCGGTATTAACAATAATTAAACCCTTTTCTTTAGAAGCTTTCCCCACCCGTTGTTCTTGTACTTCTTTCCGCCGCTGCATTTTCTGGCGATATTTTTCGGCAGTTTCAGTTTGAATTTGCATCAATTTTTACCCTTCATTAACTAATAGTTCGTAGTAATCGCTTCAGCGATTAAGTTGTTAGTAGTAATCGCTTCAGCGATTAAGTTGTTCGTAGTAATCGCTTCAGGGATTAACAACGCAATTTAAAGCAGCTAAATGCTTACTACAAAACCACTATATAAGATTGTTGCACCAAAGTCAAAATCTGATAAGATTTCGATCGAAACTAAAAGCGTTTGGGGGATTATTATCCATTACCCATTACCAAAAACCGATGTTACCAGTCAAACAAGCAGAATCAATAATTTTCGACCTCGTACAACCTCTGGACCACCGAACCGATGTAGAAACCGTAGAACTCTTAGGGGCCTCGGGACGCATCCTCGCTGCCCCAGTCACCAGCAAACTCGACTTCCCCCACTGGGATAACTCGGCCATGGACGGGTATGCAGTCAGGTTTGTCGACGTCAAAGATGCCAGCGCAGACAAACCAATAAATTTAGAAATAGTCGAAGAAATTGCAGCGGGCGATCGCCCCCAACACCCCGTCGCTGTCGGCCAGGCGGCGCGTATTTTTACTGGCGCTTGTATGCCCCAGGGGGCGGATACGGTGGTAATGCAAGAGGAGACTCGGCGAGAAGGCGATCGCGTCTTTATCCTCTCCGCCCCCAAACCTCAAGAATTCGTCCGCCACCAAGGCGCTTTTTATCAAGCGGGAGCTCCCCTGTTAACTCCCGGCCTGAAGTTAGGCCCTGCGGAAATAGCGGTTTTAGCAGGTGCCCAATGTATCGAAGTGCCGGTGTATCGACGACCGCGAGTGGTTATCTTTTCTACTGGCGACGAGTTAGTGGCACCCGAACGCCCCCTGGCCTTCGGTCAACTGGTAGATTCCAATCAATATGCTTTGGCGGCGGCGGTGGAGAGACTCGGGGCGGAAGCGATCCGACTGGGTATCGTTCCCGATCGACCCGAGTTGTTGCGAGATACGGTAGCAAAAGCGATCGCCACCGGAGATTTTGTTCTCTCTACCGGCGGCGTCTCGGTGGGAGATTACGATTATGTAGAAGATATCCTCCAACAGTTGGGGGGCGAACTGAAAATTAGTTCCGTCGCAGTCAAACCGGGCAAACCGCTAACGGTTGCCAGTTTCGCTAGTTCCCGCTGTCTATATTTTGGGTTGCCCGGAAATCCGGTTTCGGCCTTAGTGAGTTTTTGGCGGTTCGTTCAACCGGCCCTGTTAAAGTTGGCCGGAGTTGGCGGCGAAGGTTGGATGCCCGAGTTTGTGGAAGGGCGATCGCGCCAGGAGTTGCGATCTGCGGGCAAGCGGGAAACTTATCTTTGGGGTAAGTTGCTTTTGGGTGCCACGGGTTACGAATTCGATCTCGCCGGCGGCAGTCACAGTTCGGGAAATTTGATTAATTTAGCGGGCGCTACCGGTTTGGCGGTTCTGCCAGTAGGTCAAACCTCTATTGCTAAAGGGGAGTTAGTGAGGGTTTTGAGGATTAATTAGTTAGTAGTAATCGATGAGCGCGATTTAAAACAAGTTCTATATCGCGCTCATCGATTACTACTAACTTTTAACCTACCAGCTTTTTTCCTTCGTCTTCGGAGTTAGTTTGTTGTTGGGAAAGTTGCGATCGCTTAGTTCTAAATTTAATAGTTACGGCGGCCCAACTGTAGAAATCTGGAGCTAATTTCATTAGTTTTTGTTGCACTTCCTCCGTCACCCATAATATTAACGGAAAATGCAACTTTTCCCTAAATTGGTTTCTAACTATATTAGAGGCAGTTAGCAATTCTTCTAGGTTTTCTACCGATTCTAAACCCGAGACCAATAAAGCTTCTGGTTGTTTATTTTCGAGGTTTGTTACTATAGTCGATAGCAGAGTTTTCGCTGTTTTTTCTAGGATTAATTCTTCGGGTTTAATCGAATATAAATCTTTTAATTTTTGTTGGATTTCTCCCTGTTTTTCCCTCGAATTACAGCAGACTATAATTAAAGAAAATTCCCCGCTAGACAGTTCGATCGCCCTTGCCAAAGTTTTCAAGGAGCGATCGTTTTCTTCCTCTAGACTTTCACTTTTTCGTACAACTACCATTGTTCTTTTTTTAGCCTGCAGCACCTCCTTGTTTTCAATTACTATAATCTATTTTAATACTTAGCATTGTGACTCAAGTCTCATAATTAGTGTGATTTTCAACTCAGTAATTTTACTAAAACTGGGAATGGGAATGGGGAATTTATAGTTGGCCCCAAACAACCCATTTGCTACAAAATCCGTTGCTAACAACAACCAAATTATTAATTGTTAATTATTAATTGCCAAAAAGGCTTTTCTTCTCCTTGGCTCGTCGTATTAGTAGCATCCCGAGTATTTCCTCGCAATTCCTGATAATAAGTATCCTCCAAAAAATGAACTTTCAAACCAGAAACAGTCATTAATTGACGGAACTTTTCCTGGAAATAATCGCGACCGTTAATTATGGGACCGCGAGGATTAGAAACTAATAACTCGTCGTTTACTACAACAGAGTTTACCAAATTAGGACTCCAAGCATAACCGCTGTAACCGAACAAAACTGGCACCATAATAATTTGCTCGTCTGTCAGTTTAAATTCCCTTTTTAACTTCTTTAATAAAGGGTTCAATTTATTACGTTGTAAATTGAGATTGTGCTGGATTAAAGTTTTATTTGCCAGGGTTGCCCGGACGGTAGTTTGAGTGCTTAAACCGCGATTAATCGCTGCTTGACCGTAACCCATTTCTGCGAGTTTTTCTAACATTTCTATGCCGGCCTCGGGACTGACGATCGCCATTAACGGTTGACCGCTTTGACCAACAGGCAGGATGCCTGTTCTACTGGGAAGAAAAGTAATAATCTCGTCAACGTGGCGGGTCAGCAACCAGGAGGTATCGATATCTACTGGCGGTCCTTGCAATTTTTGGGCTTTGATAAATTCGATAATTTCGGGGTTTAAACTAGCATCCCCGGAGTTGCCGTAATATACTCTCCCCATTGGATAACCGGGCAGGGGCGGGGTGACAGCTAAATTGCCCAAGGCATCGGACCAGCGGTTGAGGGGCTCTAGTTGGCGAGGTTCCCCCATTTCAAACCAACCGAAATCTCGGTTTAATAAAGATTGATTGTAGGTTTCGTGGTTCGGGGAATTATTACTCTTGGGGTTGAGGGCGACGTTATAGTTTTCGACTTTGCCTTTAGTGGGAAACTGAACGTAGCCTATCTCTTTGGTATCTTGCATCCAGACCGGACCTCCGGGGATAACTTTGGCAGTGATGCCGGTTTTTTCGACTATTTGTTCTATCTGCGCCACAAATTCTTGGTTCCCCAATCTCTGACGCGAGGCGTAGGCAACATCGCTGCCGCTATCCAAGCCTTGCCGAGGGACACCGCGATCGCTGACGTGAAGTTCGGTGACGGGGGCGGTGTTGGGAGAGAGGAGCCAGGGAACTACTCCCATGACGATGCCATCGAAGGCCGTTTCTGTGCCGTCTTTTTTGGCGATCGCCTTCAAGGTGACTACTCCCGCCCAGTCGCGATCGGCGAATTGTTTGGCTTCTACTCCCAAGACGATGTTCTCGGCAAATTCTAGTGGTACTTTACCCGCTAAATCTACTCCCTGCCAACCGGTAGCGGTTTTCTGAAAGACGTTGATGCGAGGAGCGCCCTCGCTGTCTGCGGTGAGGTAAATCTCTGAACCGGCATAGTCTGGGGAGATGTTGAGGTTGACTATCGCTAGATCCGCTTCGTCTTCTTTACCATTTACTTGTTCGTCTTCCCAGTCGGGGATGCGATCGCCGTCGTCGTCGTCGTTGTTAAACAGCATTAGGGGGCCTCGCTTTAAAGACCATTCGGTTTTGCCTGCTTTATCTTCTTCGTTAACTAAACCGTCTCGGTTGGTGTCGCCATACATGGTGAAGCCGGGATCTTTGCCGGCTGCCACTGTGAAGGATGGAGTTTTGATTCTGGGGGTAGCCGCTACGGTAAGTCCTGCGGACGACTTGACGCTGCGGACTGCGGTTAATTTTTCGTAGGTGGCGATCGCTAAGTAGCCTTGATATTGGATGGTTTTTTCGATGGCCTTTTCTGCCAGCATCGATTCTGGGGGTATTTGCCGCAGGCTTTTAATTGCTTCTCGCCAGAAGTCTTCCGCTTCCGCCCAACTCTCGGCGGTGGGGGTGGGGTTTTGTCCTTTTTTGACTGCCACTGTTCCCAGTTCGAGGGCTCGTTCCCAATTTTCCGCTGCTTTTCGTTCGAGAACTATCCGGGCCTCTACCCCTCGCAGGTTTTTGAGGAGGCTTTCATACTGTTTTAGCTGGAGTTCGTATTTCCAGGGTTTGTTAAAGTCGGCGGTTTGTGGGGGTTGGGAGGCTTGGTTTAGTTCTTCTTTGAGGCGATCGCGCAGTTGGTACAGTTCTTCTAAGGTTTTGGCCCGAGAAATGGCCCGAGGTTGGTTTTCCCCCTCCAGGGCTCGTACCATTTCCAATAAGGGGGCCTCGGAGTCCCAAAAATCTGCGGTCTGGGTAAATTGGACGTCTAATTCTTCTGGGGAGTAAGATTGAGCCACAGCTCGATCCACGGGCACCCAAAGGATGCCTACGAGGACTCCCAAGCTGTTGAGCATGGCTATTTTTATATGTCGGGTCCAAGGCATAGTTTTTTGTTTTTTTAATTAATTTGTTGAAGGGATTTTACCCAATTGGGGGCCGTTTGTAGCGACAAAGTTCGTAGTAATCGCGGAGCGCGATGGACCCGTTCGTAGTAATCGCGGAGCGCGATGGACCCGTTCGTAGTAATCGCGGAGCGCGATAGACCCGTTCGTAGTAATCGCGGAGCGCGATAGACCCGTTCGTAGTAATCGCGGAG
>CAZUCT010000037.1:12154-33646 GCA_964619285.1 uncultured bacterium
GTAGTAATCGCGGAGCGCGATAGAACGGTTTTTTTGGCCACCTTTCAAGTTTGAAACCTCATCGTTGAGGGTATTTGGCCCAAATAAGAAGAAACCCGGTTTTGTGGAAAAACCGGGTTTGTTTATTGTCCTTCCCCCCAATAAGGATAAAATCGTTACTATAGCGTTTCTCTTAATAATGAGGTACTTTGTTTGGAAGCAAGGAAGACAAGATAGTAGTTTTTTACCTCCCCCGTGTCTTCCCTCTATCCCTTGTCTCTTTTTAATTGCTGTATTTCATCAATTCGAGAATTGCTATAAACAAAACTATTCAACAGCGAAAAAACAACTTTTATGTTCAATCCTTTAGACCCCATATCCAAAGTGTACGAAAAAGTTCACGATTCTGTAAGCGAGTGGAATAGCCCTGCCCCAGTCGCGGATCGTATATCAAGGGTTGTAGAGCAAGTGGAGCGATCGTACACGATGTCGGCGACGGAGTTCGCGACGGCGCGTTTGTTTCTGAGGATATCAAATTCGCGTTCTATGCTAAATCCTTCGACGAGGATAGGGATTTATGTTTGAACTTGTCAAAACCCTCACGAATGGTTTATACTCAAGAACAACCCATAATCGAAAGCAAATGAGCGAGCTAAAACTATTAGAACGAATCACCATCGACCCGAATATCTGTCACGGCAAACCCTGCCTTCGGGGATTGCGCTATCCAGTAGAATTTGTACTAGAATTGCTTAGTGGCGGCATGACTATCGAGGAAATTCTCCAAGACTACGACGATTTAGAAAGAGAAGATATCCTCGCTGCCTTACAATTTGCTACTCGTCTAACTCAAGTAAAAAGTATTTACAGCATAGTGCCATGAAATTCTTAGTTGACGCACAACTTCCAGTGCGTCTGGCAGCTTTTCTCGAATCTGCCGGTTACGATACTATTCACACAAAAGATTTACCGGGAGCATCCCATATTTGTAATTTTTACCCCTCGATAATTTCATACTCGTGACGAATACTCTTACTCTTACTCAAACAAAAAACGGTTTTTTTGAGTATGAGTACTCGTCATGAGTATGAGTGTGAGTCATGAGAAAATAAATATGCAAAATTGAGATGCTCCCGATTTACCTTTTCAAAATGCCACGCCAGATACAGAAATTAATTCTCTTTCTCAGGGGGAAAATCGAATAGTTGTTAGCAAAGACCGCGATTTTTTTGATTCTTTTCTAATTCGTCAAGAACCCCATAAACTGTTGTTAATTACGACCGGTAATATTCCGAATAACGAACTGATAAGCTTGTTTGCCAATAACCTGTCTCAGTTAGTAAAACTATTCGAGAGACATTCCCTAATAGAAATGAGTTGAAACTCAATTATCGTACATCAATAATTGAAGAGCGATCGCTCCTTTTTTTCCAGTAATTAAATACAACTTTAATTCCCTCTGGCGAGATGCCAGCAAAATTCAGAAACCCGGTTTTTTGACAAAACCGGGTTTCTTTTGCTACGAATTACCCGCCGCCACCAACTGCCAAACCTGTTCTAATAAATCTGGCGCGTCGGCATCGAACCACTCGATTTGAGAATCTGCCCTAAACCAAGTCTTTTGTCTTTTGGCAAATTGGCGGACGTGCAAAACGGTTAATTCTTTAGCTTCCTCCAAACTAACTTTCCCCGCTAAATATTGTTTCATTTCTGCATAACCCAAGGTATTTAATAATGGCAAGTCTTCCCCGTATTTTTGGCAGAGAAATTCTACCTCTTCTACGAAACCCGCCGCTACCATTTGTTCCGTTCGGCGTTGGATGCGATCGCGCAATTTATCAGTTTCGCAATCCAATCCTATCTGGAGGATCGGATAATTCGGCGGATTTTCTCCTTGTTGTTCGGAAATTGGTTTGCCGCTGACATAAAACACCTCCAGAGCGCGTAAAGTTCTCACCGCATCGTTGGGGTGAACTTTCTCTGCTGCGGGTAAATCTACTCGTCGCAACATTTGATAGCACTGGGTTTGACCGAGGGAGGCAAGCTGCGATCGCAACTCCTCCTGGGGCGCAACCCTGGGAATTTTCAACCCTCGCAAAACCGCTTTGATATATAATCCAGTTCCTCCCACTAGGAGGAAAATATCCCCTGCCTCGATTAAACTTTGAGCTTGCTCCTGGTACTCTGCGAGAGTCAGGGTTTCCGTCGGTTCGCAAATATCTATTAAATAATGAGAAACTAACTGTTGTTCTAATTTTGTCGGTTTGGCGGTGCCAATATTAAATTCTTTATACACCTGACGGGAATCGGCGCTAATAATCCCCACCCCCAACCTTTGGGCCAATTCCAGGGCCAACCCCGATTTCCCCGTAGCCGTGGGCCCGCAAATTGTAATTAATTTAACCATTTAGATTTTAGATTTAGCTTCATTTATAATATTATGGGATGGTAGTTAAGGCTATTGGTGACTAGAAAAATCATCTAAAATCTAAAAGATGTCTGGAGCCAACCGCAATATGGGTGTATCCCCCAAAAAAAAAGCAAATAAAATAGGCTTATAGTCGCCAATAACCCATTCATGTTATAATTTAGGATAAATTTGTCATTTTTAGAGTAAAGATGGCAATTAGACCCAAAAAAGGAGAGTTATGCCCAAGACTAGCGATTACGGCGCGGACCAGATCCAAGTATTAGAAGGACTCGAAGCGGTACGCAAAAGACCCGGAATGTACATCGGTACTACTGGCCCGCGAGGACTCCACCACCTCGTCTATGAGGTGGTCGATAACTCCATCGATGAGGCCCTGGCCGGTTATTGCACCCACATAGAAATAGACATCAACGAGGATGGTTCCGTCACTGTTACCGACGACGGGCGCGGCATTCCCGTGGATACCCATACCAAAACCGGCAAATCTGCCCTCGAAACAGTAATGACCGTCCTCCACGCAGGCGGGAAATTCGGCGGTGGCGGCTATAAAGTCTCTGGAGGACTCCACGGCGTCGGCGTGTCGGTGGTAAACGCTTTGTCAGAATGGGTAGAAGTGACCGTCTGGCGAGATAAAAAAGTATATCTCCAGCGCTACGAACGGGGCGTTCCCACCGACGACCTAACATCAAAGTCCAACAAAAACAATCAAACCGGCACTTCGCTTACCTTCATGCCGGACACTACCATTTTTACCACCGGCATAGAATTCGACTATATGACGATCGCCGGTCGCCTGCGAGAATTAGCCTATCTCAACGCAGGGGTAAAAATTACCTTTACCGACAAACGTGCGGAAACCCCCCGAGAAGAAAGTTATTGTTACGAGGGCGGCATCAAAGAATATGTCGCCTACATGAACCGGGAAAAACAACCCCTCCACGAAGAAATTATCTACGTTTCTGGGGAACGAAGCAACGTACAAGTGGAAGTTGCTTTGCAGTGGTGCGTCGATGCTTTTAACGATAACGTTTTAGGGTTTGCTAATAATATCCGTACTGTAGATGGGGGTACCCATTTAGAAGGATTAAAAACGGTTTTAACTCGGACGATAAATAACGTGGCCCGCAAGCGCAACAAGCTAAAAGATAGCGATTCTAACCTGGGAGGGGAGAACGTGCGGGAAGGTTTGACTGCGGTAATTTCTGTTAAGGTGCCCGAACCGGAGTTTGAAGGTCAAACAAAAACGAAGTTGGGGAATACAGAAGTCCGAGGAATTGTTGATTCTTTTGTTGGGGAGGTATTAACTGAATATTTAGAGTTTAATCCCCAGATTACCGATGCAATTTTAGAAAAGGCAATTCAAGCTTTTAAAGCAGCAGAAGCTGCCCGTCGGGCCCGGGAGTTGGTTCGCCGGAAATCGGTGTTGGAATCTTCCCCTTTGCCGGGTAAATTGGCCGACTGTAGCTCCCGCGTACCCGCAGAATGTGAGATATACTTAGTAGAAGGGGATTCAGCTGGGGGGTGTTTTATACAAAGTGAGAAAGTTGCGTTGGCTGACGGACGCAATTTGAGCTTCAAAGAGATAGTCGAAGAGCAAGCAGAAGGCAAAGAGCATTTCTGCTACACCATCCAAGAGAACGGGCATATCGGCTTAGAGCGGATAATTAACGCCCGCATGACTAAAGCAAATGCCGAGGTTATTGAGATAACCTTGGATAACGGGGAAACCATTACTTGCACCCCCGACCATCCGTTCATGTTGCGGGACGGTACTTATAAAGCAGCAGAGTTGCTGACTCCTGAAGATTCTTTGATGCCCCTTTATCGGGAGATATCTCAAAAGAACGAACGAGGTCAGGGATTGGACGGTTATGAAAAGGTCTGGAATCCGAAGAAAGATGAGTATATTTATACACACATCTTAGCCGACATCTACAATTTAGAACGTAAAAATTACTCACATACCCAAGGTAATCACCGACATCATGTAGATTTCGATAAAAGGAATAATAATCCGACGAACATCCAACGAATGACTCCTCAAGAGCATTTAGCGGTACACCATGCTAATCTCGAACGCACGCTACATCGACCAGAAGTAGTTCAAAAAATTAAAGAACAGATGCAGCGACCGGAAACGCGAGCTATTCTTTCTGAAAATGCTAAGGCTCAATGGGAAGATGAAGAGTATAAAGCCTACATGACTCAGAAGTGGCGGGAGTTTTATGAGTCTAACGAAGAGTATCGCTTGCAAAACAAGGAGCTGTTAGACCGCGCCCAGCGGGAATATTGGAGCAGCGAAGCTAACCGCTTACAACAGTCGGAAAGGGTAAGCGATTATTTTGCTAACAACCCAGAAGCGCGGGAAGCTCATTCCCAATTGGCAAAAGAACAGTGGGACGATGAGGGTTTGTTAGAGTGGCGGCGCGAAAAGACTAAGGAACAGTGGACGCCCGAATTTCGTGCCAAGCGACGGGCGGCATTGAACGAAACCTATTATCGGAAGACCTTTGAGGCATTGCGTAAAGTTTACCTCGAATGCGGTTGGATAGATGTAAGGAGTTATGAGAGCTATCGCCGCCGTATTAAGGATAAGTCTCTATTGAAGTATGAGACATTTTGCGATCGCTACTTTGAAGGCCGCGAAGAGGCAGCTAATATAGCAGTTCGGAACCACAACCACCGGATAGTCTCCATCAAACGCTTAGAAGAACCGGCAGACGTTTACGACATCGAGGTGCCTAATACCCATAACTTCGCCCTAGCAAGCGGAGTATTCGTCCACAACAGCGCCAAACAAGGACGCGATCGCCGGTTCCAAGCAATTCTCCCCTTGCGAGGCAAAATCATCAACATCGAAAAAACCGACGATGCCAAAATCTACAAAAACAACGAAATCCAATCCATGATTACCGCCCTGGGATTGGGTATCAAAGGGGAAGAATTTAACCCCGACGGCTTGCGCTATCATAAAGTGATAATTATGAGCGTAGCCGGCGACGAACCTACCCTAGTAATGGACGACACTGGCAAAACAGAATTTGTCCAAATCGGGAAATTCATCGACGACTGCATCGAAGGGCGACGCTCCGCCGAACGCTATAGCGTCATCTCTTTCGATCCCGTCAGTCAAGCAACCCGTTTTCGTCCCCTCAAAGCGGTAATTCGTCACGGACACGAAGAACCGATGTACAAACTGACGACCCTCTATAACCGCCAAATTAAAGTAACATCATCCCATAGCGTCTTTGTCTTTGAAAATGGCGAGGTTCGTCTCAAAAAAGGAAACGAAATCAAACCGGGCGACTTATTAGTGGCATCTCGGCGCTTGCCTCGCCCCGCAGAAAGTACCACCCGCATCGATTTACTCAAACTTTTCTATCGCGAGGGATTGACCAAATCCTTGTATTTGCAAGGGGAAGACGTGGGACGGGTGGCAGCAGCGCGAGTTTTAGCTAAAGTCCGGCGTCCGGAATTGTTCGACGAACCGCGAGTCACCCTAGAGGAGGCGCAATGGGAAAAACTAATAGCTCAACGTCAAGCATTGGGAGTCTCCCAGAAGCAAGTGGCGACTGCTGTGGGGGTCAAGCAACCGATTACCATTAGCCATTGGGAACGGGGGATTAACCGTCCTATTCTTTCCCATTTCTTGGGATATCTGGAAGCTATTGGCGGTAACGACAACGTAGTTTATGAGACGCTACCTTCCAAAGTTGACGAAATGCAGGCACTAAGCGACGATAGCAAAAACGCTCGCTGGCGGGAAGTTAGCGCTTATAAAGCCTTTGAGTATTTCACTCCTAGCGAACTGGCAGAAATGGGCGAGGCTGTAGAAATAGTTCCCCAGGCCCATGTCGCTCGGCCAGGCAAGTTTAGCGACAGCGATGTTGCCGGAGCCTCGCGCCAGAAAGTGGATAAAGCGTTTAATCGCTATTTGCCGGTAACTGCTGAGTTGATGTACTTTTTGGGATGGTATGTTGCCGAGGGCACTTTAAGCAAGGATCAAGTTAGTTTGAATTTGGGTACTAAAGACGAAAAACACCTTCCCAAACTGAGTGTAGCTATCGAAAAAGTATTCGGGGAGACTCCCCGCCGCTATGACGATCCAGATAGCGATGGTATCAAATTCTATTTCCACAGCGTGGCAGGGAGTCGGTTGCTGCAAGCTTGGGGATTGGCAAAACTAGCACATCAAAAACAGTTGCCAGATATTGTCTTCTCGGTTTCTGAAGAACTGCAGATGGCGTTTCTGGAGGGTTATTTCCTCGGCGATGGCACTACGGCGGGTAAAAACCTTTCCTTTACTACTAATTCTGCAAGCGTTAAAGACGGACTGCTGTATTTGTTGGGGCAATTGGGTTTAGTTGCCAGTACCACCGAACACCAACCCGCCACCGGGCCCGACGCACCAATTCAAACGCGGCATCCTTATTACACGATCGCCCTCTGCGGCAAAGAACAGATCGAAGGCTGCCGTCAGATTTGGCAAAATCATGGAAATGCGGAGAAAATCGAAGAGTATTTGTCGAGTCTGAAGAGCAAATCTCCTGCTTTTGTTCCCATAAGCGATGACTTAATGGGTTTAAAAGTAGTTGCTGCTGAGGAAATAGAATTAGTGGGGGATTACGTTTACGATTTCTCAGTGGAGGGCGACGAAAACTTCGTCTGCGGTACTGGCGGCATTGCCTGTCACAATACCGATGCGGATGTCGATGGTTCTCATATTCGGACGTTACTGCTGACGTTTTTCTACCGCTACCAGCGGGAATTAGTCGATCGCGGATTTGTTTATATTGCCTGCCCGCCCCTTTATAAAGTGGAACGGGGACGGAACCACTACTACTGCTATAGCGATCGCGAACTAAACACCCTCATTCAAAACGAGTTCCCCAGTAACGCCAACTACAACATCCAACGGTTCAAAGGTTTGGGCGAAATGATGCCGGCTCAATTGTGGGATACTACCATGAACCCGGAAACCCGAACCCTAAAACGGGTAGAAATAGAAGACGCTGCCGAGGCAGATCGGATCTTTACCGTGTTAATGGGCGATCGGGTGGCGCCGCGTCGGGAGTTTATCGAAACCTACGGTCCCAAGCTCAACATCGTAGATTTAGACATCTAAAGTTCGTAGTAATCGCTTTAGCGATAAACCGATCTATCGCTAAAGCGATTACTACAAACTCGTTCACAAAAATTCTATACGTCCCACCATTTCATCTTGCCCTCAACTTTTCTGGCAAAGGAGATGGAGGACTGTTGCGTCTCATCTCTTCTACTATCGCTTCCGTTTCTGCGGTGTGACGATCGATTTCTTCGCGACGATCGTAATAATATGCCATCGCCGCATGAACCGATGCCAAGGACAAATCGTATTTGGCGGCAATGTCTTCCACAGATTCTCCCATCTCCAAATACATTTGGGCAATAGCCGCCACATACATTCTCGTATTAATAATGCGCGGTTTGCCAAAACAATAGTCTGGATGGATGGCAATGCGTTCCTTGCTTACCCGTTCGGAAAACTCCGTCTCGATCGCGTAACTTTTCCCAGGTTCGAGTTGGTGGGGCATTTCCGGTCGCAAAACCTTGCCGTCGAATACAGCCTTTACAACTTTGGTCATAGTTCAATTCTAAAAATCATCTCTTTTAATTTAACACAAAAGTTCGTAGTAATCGCTTTAGCGATAAACCGATCTATCGCTAAAGCGATTACTACAAACTAACAAAATCGGGGCAACTGCCTGCGGGATCTACCCGCAGGCGAAATAAAGAACTCTCTAGATGCTGACAGCAACCCTCCCGGAAATAAGCGCAATTCGCACAACAACTCTCTCCACTTGCTGTCGCTTTTTCCATAGCTACCTCTCGCTGGAGACTTTGTTGAGTAACCGCCTTCAGCAACAACTTATTCCCCACCCACTCGGCCTTCAAAATACCAATATCTGCCAAACGCTGCCAGCGAGGATCGTTATCTATTACTTCTTGGGGAATGCGCAACCACGCCCCATCGTATTCTGCCTCCATGGTTATCTCAAACTCGTTCGGCATTTCAATAGCCGTTAGCTGCTTCTGGGAGATCTGTTCCGGGATAGCGCCGTATTCTATCGAGTCTCCCACGGCGGGAATATGAATAAAATGCTTGCTTTTTAACTCTCCCGAGTCTGCGAGTTCGTGGAGGGAATTGCCGAAACCGTGAATTAAAATCAGATGTCTGGGTGCAACTTTAGCGATCGCCTGAGTCAAACCAATTTTATCTGCATGAGCGCTGAGATTAAACCGACGAATTTCCGCCCTTACCGTCACCTTGGTACCATCTAACTCGATTTCATCTCCCGTTGACAAATTTTGCAGCAACCTTCCAGGAGACTCCTCATCGGTGTAACCAGAAATAAAAATCGCGGCATTATCTCGTTCCAGTAAAGTTTTAGCATAATAAACAGAAGGACCGCCAGTCAGCATTCCCGAGGAAGCGATAATAACCGATGGTTTTGCCATTGCCAAAGGGCGATCGCTCTGACTGGCAATAGGAATAATTGGAGAAGTACCTTTGGGGTCGAAAAAAGGTTCGATACCATTTTGCTTGACCAAATTTTGTACTGCCCCTGGCAATAAATCTAAGTTCTCTCTAAAAACCTCGCAGACTGCGCGGACCAAACCATCGACGTAAACTGGAATTTGTAGGCTATGAAATAGAGCGCTGGTACGAATTGCCAGAATAATTTCTTGAGCCCTGCCCAAAGCAAAACTAGGTATTAAAACATTACCGCCCCCTTTAACCACTTCAGCGATCGCCTCAATTAAACCCGTTTCTTCTGTCTTGCGCGAGGGGTGAGTACCGGCACCATAAGTCGATTCAATGATTAACATATCTGCTGGTGGCAAATCTTTTAACATCAAACCGTTAGTAGTGCGACTCGATGCCGTATGAAAATCCCCCGTATATAATAGACTTCGTTCTCCATATCTGAGATAAATGCAAGCCGCCCCCAAAATATGACCTGCATTAATAAACCTAACAATCAGACCCGGCAAAGGTTCGATATCGACCCCCACTGGCGCGGTTTCCATTCTAAATAAAGTTCGTTCTAAATCCTTCGAGTCGAACAATTCTGGGAAATCTTCTCTTTGTTGAACTTTCAAACAATCTCTGAGCATTACGCGGGCAATTTCTCGGGTACCTTCAGTGCAAATAATCGGAGTTGCCGGCCATTTTGCTTGGAACACGGGCACCGCCCCAATGTGGTCTTGATGGGCGTGGGAAACTAACAATAAATCTGGATTTTCCAGATAATCTAAAGCGGGGAGGGGGTCGTATCCTTTGGGTCTAGTTCCGCAATCTAATACTATTTCGTAGGGGCCTATTTTTACTTGAAAACAAGAAGCGCCGATGCCTCGGGCGGCACCCAAAGGAGTGACAGTTAACCGCGCTTTATCTTCTGCGGAAATGTTGACATTTTTAGGGGTTTTTTGAAAACTCCATACTTTCGTTTCTTCCGTATCTCGATTTAGTCGAACTCTTGCCCGAGAATTAGTAGCGGTATTAATCCCATCCCATTCGATAATTTGTCCTCGAATCTTGCGCTTTGTTAGTCGCCAACTAGAAGCGGCAGAGTTTGTTTCTGCTGCTAGGGCAGAAAGCGCTTTTTTTTCTACTTTTAAAAATGAATTTTCTCCCGATTTCTCTGATGGTTTTTGTTGGGGATTAACGGAGGATTTTTCTGAAGTAGAGCGCGGCGGTTCTTGGTTTTTTTCTAACTGTTCCGCTGTAGCAATTAAGAGAGTTTTTCCCTTTCTCAGACAATTAAGCTGCCAGGTTTGACCTGGTTTCATAGTTTCCACGGGGGCAGAAAGAAGAGTTAGGCGTAAGGTTTTTTTGAGTTCTCTCTTAATTTTTAATTGAACGGAAGAGTTTTTTGGTCTGACTTGAATCACGGTTCCTGCCATAAAACATTCTTCTTCGCCCTCCGTGGTAAAACCTTCTATTTGTAAAGATTGAATGATACCTTGAGGGTCTATTGATGGCACGACTTCCCAGAGGAAATCTCCCTGGGGATATTCCTCAGAGGAACTGATTTTAAATTCGTTGCCATCGGCGCAAGTTAGGTAGAACTTATTGTCAACCTCTTTGAGATTACCGCGAATAGTTATTTTGAACATATTTGGGAATGGGGAATGGGAAATGGGGAATGGGAAATTGCTAATATTTCTCTATTATTACCGCAAAATTTCTGCTCTTCCGAGATGGCCTGGGATTAGGACGGGGAGAAAGAGGGACCGACATCCGAAACGCTTCATTTAAGGGCGTTGGAGTTGGTGGGACAAAGGCCAGCAGGTTGGATTGCCATTGCTGATGGGGCATTTTTGGGCCAGAGGTCGAGGCGATCGCCTTTTTTGAATCAATCGACAAAATTCAACAGCAGTATTAATATAGAATAGTGGTTATCAAATCGTCAGTAATGCCAAAATTTCTGATGTTTGGTTTTATTAAACTTACAAAATCGAGGTAATAAGTAACAGTGAATGCCGAAAATTTATTGCTAAACAAATGGCGCAACTTGCCTGTTGAAAAGCAAGAAGAAGTAATTGATTTTGTAGCTTTTCTGGAGGCACAAATTAATGGTACTCTCCCAAACACTGAAAGCCCTACATCGTCATTAAACTCCCAAAGCAGTCAAAGCAATTTTGCTGCTAAATTGTTAGAAATTCGCCAAAAAATAGTAGCTTCTGGGCAACCTTTACTAGGACCAGAAGAAGTAGAAAAGGAAATTGCAGAACGTAGAGGGGGTTATGAAGGAGGGATTTTATGAAGAGAACCTTTATTGACTCGGGGGTGTTAATTTATGCGGCGCGAGGCCAAGGGGAAATCGCCGCAGTAGCTTTAGGAATATTGACAGACTTCAATAGAGAATTTGCCTCTAGCATTTTTGTAAAATTAGAAGTTTTACCTAAAGCAATCTACAATCGACAAGCTGACGAAGTAGAATTTTATGAAGAGTTTTTCAAAGCTGTAGCCCATTGGGCAACTGACATTGACGAGATAATTAGCATACCAGAAAAAGAAGCAAACTCTTCAGGCTTAGGACCGATGGATGCCTTACATATTGCCGCAGCAATTTCAGTTGGGGCTACGGAGTTTGTTACTACGGAAAAACTATCAAAGTCTATTCACCGTACCAAAAGCATTAAAGTGACATCCATCCATCCTAAGCAATAATAAATCTCGATTTACAACTTTATGGAGGCGAGGGATGCCTTTTACTTCTTATAAAAACCTGGCAATGGTTGTCAAAACTTTTAACTTAACTTATCGAGAAAACGACTTTATTTGCCAATCGAAATTTACCTTAAACGATTATTTTAAGCAACGGTTTGAAATTCTTTTAAAAGAAGGAGTAGTCGATAACTCCGAAGCTGCTATTTGCGAAAACATCATCGCGCCAATTTTAACCGAAATTTGGTATTCTTATAAAGAAAATTGGTTGCTTTGGAGCCATCAAACTTTGATTTACGATGAAGATTTATCGGGAGTGCCCGATTATATTTTAGCGCAAAAATCTCCTTTAGGCAAGATAGTTTTTGACAAGCCTTTTTTTGTGGCAATAGAAGCCAAAAAAGATGACTTTACTGCCGGCTGGGGGCAATGCGGGGCAGAAATGGTTGCTTGCCAAAAAATTAATGGAGAAATAAAAGGAAAAAACATTTTTGGCATAGTTTCCAATGGCAAAATCTGGGAGTTTGGTCAATTGAGCGATCGCTTTTTTACTAAAAATATTCAGCCCTACACCATTTACGATTTAGAAAAGTTATTTGGGGCAGTTAATTACGTTTTCGAGCAATGTCAATTACAAATTACAACTCAAACGCACCATTTATTAGGGACTTGTTAAAAAATAAACTACCAGTCTCTTGTAGTCTCTTGTAGGTTGGGTGCCGCGAACCTCCACCCAACACCGGTATCTTATTAAATTGCAAGTTTCTTACATATCGAACAGACAAGACGTGCGAACAGACAAGCGAACAGACAAGATGTCTGTTCTACGGGCCGATGGGAAAAACCTTAATTAACTGCACCCAGAAATATCGCCCCCACTGCCAAGAGAGTTGCAATTAAAGCCACCCAAATAAACTGATTATCTTTAGTATTAACTTGAGATAAATCTATCGGTTCCAAATCTACCGGGTGTTTGGGTGGGGGAGACTTGACGGTAGAAACGCTACTGCTGCCCCGACGGTCTTTAGGATCGCTTTCCCCCAAAGTGTCGAGGTCGGGAATAGAAACCACCCACTCCGGGCGACTCCTTAATTCTGGCGCTTCCAAAATTGCCAACAACCGCTTTGCTTGTTGGCGGGTAGTAAGGCGGGAGTGGCGGGTAAGTCGGCGGCAAAGAGCGATCGCTTCATCTTGTTTGCCCGCCGCCTGATAGGCAGTCAACAACCATATATGCACCTCCCCTCCCAACAGGGAATTTAACTCCACATTAGCGCTGGCAGTTTCCAAATGCTGAATTGCTTCGCGATACCGCCCGCCCTCGAAGTATTGTTTGCCAAGATGGTATTCGACTCTACCTATTTCCGTTTTATCTATTTCTAAGTTTTCTTCTTTGCTATTTTCGTCTCCCATACTCATACTCATACTCTTACTCATACTCAAAAAAAGCCTAAATGTACAAAAAAAAGAAGAAAGGCTGCTTTAAATTGGTATTTTTACTTGCACCCAATTTTTTTTGCGTACCTACTCAGCAAAGCGACGAACCGCCCAAATTGGGGGGTACATCTTGCCAGCGACCGTTGCCGACTGCTTGAATGGCTTCTTTTAGGATAATATCTCCGGTGTATAAAGCGCGACCGACAATTGCTCCTTTAACTCCCACAGGTTCGAGGGCGAGGAGACTCAATAAGTCAGTAATAGAACTGATGCCACCAGAGGCGATCGTCGGAATGGCAACCGCCCTGGCAAGTTCTCGCAAAGCAGGAATATTGGGCCCTGCCATCGTGCCGTCCCGCTGAATATCAGTATAGACGATCGCTGCTACTCCTAGTTTGGCCATTCTATCTGCCAAGTCCGTCGCCAAGACTTCGGAGGTTTCCAACCAACCTTTTGTGGCTACTTTACCATTTCTGGCATCGATGCCTACCACTATTTGGCCCGGAAATTCCTGGCATAATTGACCGACTAACTCCGGTTGTTCCACGGCCACGGTTCCTAAAATCGCTCGTTCCACGCCCAAAGCGAGTACGCTGGCAACAGAGGCATAGTTGCGCAAACCCCCACCCAGTTGTACTGGTACATCTATGGCCTTGACTATGGCCTCAATTGTCTTTTGATTGACCGGTTGGCCCGCTTTGGCCCCATCTAAATCTACTAAATGGATTCTCGTGGCCCCTTGGTCTGCCCATTGTTTGGCCACCTCTACGGGATTTTCGTTAAAAGTTTGGGACTGGGAGTAGTCACCTTGATAAAGGCGAACGCAACGTCCGTCTAAGATATCAATAGCTGGAATTACATTCATTTCCACATCCTCAATTTTTCATATTTTGCCATACTAGCACCTTCGTAGGTAATTAACAATTAACAATTAACAATTAACAATTAACAATTAACAATTAACAATTGACAATTAACAATTGACTAACTAACAATTACTTTTTAAATGCCACATAATAGCAGAAGAAAGACTGGACCAAAGGGGAGTATTTATCTCGGCAGTTCTTAAAGCTTCCGCAGTCCAATCGTTACAAGCTCTTAAGAGGGAATAAGTGCCTTTTGCTTCATAAAAAGCGCCCCTATAATTAGGAATTTTTTTAATAAAACTTTTTTTATTTTTAGAGTCTAACTGAAAAGAATTATCGAGAAAATTAACTAAGTTTAGATAATTAAAATTGCTAATTTTTAGGCATTTAATTTTCGAGTATTTTTGAGGAATATTTCGATAAGCAAGCAGCCGCATTGCTGGGGGCGTTGGTAAAAATAAAGCGTTAAAAATAGTAGAAAATTTTGGAGGTGCGCCCTGGGAGGTTTCTAAGAAATAGGAGCGATCGCCAAAACCAAAGGCAAGATATTTAAGAGAATTAGTATCGGCAGCTATGGATTTTAAATCGATGCGTTGTTGCCAATTCCAAAGGGGAGTTTTTATCGGAACGAGAATATCGGTATGGATGCCGCTATTGTAAACGTAAATAGGGATATTGCCATTTTTAGCCGAGTAGTTTCCCCACTGAGTAGGGGTAAAATAACCAAGAGTCAGACCAAAAATCAGAGATATTAAAAAAAGCGCTACCCTGGGGAAAAATTGGGAAATATTTTTGCTAAAAATTAACGGAAAAAAAGTCATCATTAAGCTGAGTTAGATTGATTTCCATGTTGGTGTTTTGAACTGAGGTGTTGATGAGCTTTTTTTAGTCTTTTAAAACTCTTCTCATCTAAAATTTTAAACTCCATAAGAATCCCTGTTATTTCCATAATATATTTCACGGACTCTTTTAAGTTTAGCAGATATAAACGACAACCTTTTTCCCGGGCAAGGCGGTGGAGGGAAACTAAGGTCATCAAGCCGAAATTATTGATAAAATTGACTGCTTCTAAGTCAATGGCATAACAACGAACTGGCTCTTCGGCGATCGCTCGCGCAAATTGCTGTTGCAGCAGGGAGCTATTTTTTAAATCTAGGTCTCCTTGGGGGCGAATTACAATAGTCATTATGAGTCAGTCTCCAGATATCCAAATACTCCTATAGAGCCGGTCAAGTATTCTGAGAAAACTCGGTTTTTCGGTATCTCAGAAACCCGGTTTTTTAAAAAACCGGGTTTCTTGACTGGTTCTCTATCAGTATCCAATACTCCTCTGGAAACAGCAGTGATGCTAGCAACATCAAATCAGTGATAATACGGGAAATTAAGAGCGATCGCTACCCGTACAATTGAGCGATCGCCACCCATAAAATTGAGCGATCGCTACCTGCCCTTATTGGTGACGGCGATCGCCTTTCAATCGCTAAAGCGATCGCGTGCGTTCTATCAAATCTTCAAAATTCCTTCTGGCATTACTGATAATAACTCCCGCCGTCGCAAACCCTCCCGATGTAAAATTTCGTTAGCGGCCAACAAACCGCTGCTGACTGCCCTCTCCATCAAACCGCAAGGAAACGGCATCTTCACCCAATCTCCGGCAAACATCAAATTATCTACCCCAGAATCTGTCTCGGGGCGATCGCTATAACTCCCCGGCGGATACCCGGAAAAATTCTTCTGGTTCGTTAACTCCCGATGCAGCATCTTCGCATCCTTTAACTCCGGCACTATCTCGTATAACTCCCGTTCAAAAGTTGCCAGTAACGCTCCCTGAGTCGGAAACTGCTTTTCCTTATAACAATAAGCGTGTAACTCGATCGCGCTACCCCCCGTTTCCCGATGCCACCGAATAAACTGTTCCTGTATTCGGTGGTAAAGAGTAATGCTGTCCGTCAGTTGGTATCCCGACAGGGAAGTAAAATTACTCTGCTCCCACTCAAAATCGCGATCGAACCAAAAACGGCACGTCGCAAACGGATCCGCCACCGCTAACTTATCTATTTGTTCTGCCAGACGTTGGCTCCCCTCCCCAGAAGATATCCCTAACAACTGTTTCGCGCCGGGCACGTCCGTGGCAAATACATAATAATCGGCCTTAATCTCCGTTGGGGCAGTCTCGTTATCGGTTATCGCCACCAACTCGACGCGCTCTTCTTCCCGTCGCCTCACTTCAAACCGCCCCAAATCCCGTTTTGCCGGTCCCGACAATACCTTGCCGTCGCGATCGTAAACGGCACCGTGACAAGGACAATAAAATTTACCATCTTCCGCCAGGGCCACCGTACAACCCTGATGGGTGCAAGTTAGAGAAATTGCCTCCTTGCCCTCCGCTTTGGCAACAAACGTCCGGTCGCCTCCCCCAAAATATTGTAGTTGTTGGTTTTGGGGAGCTAGAGAGTCGGTCGAGAAACCCGGTTTTTTGAAAAAACCGGGTTTCTGAGATGCTGAAAAACCGGGTTTTGTGAGAATACTTGACCGACTCTCTAGCGCTAAATTCCGTTCCACCCAAAACGGCACCGACGCTCGCTCTCCACCTCGGCCATAACTCACCCCATCAATTATCCCCTCTTTCCACCGAACCTCGCTGACAGCAACATCCGTTAAAATTTCTCCTCCATTTGCAGCGATCGCCCGAGCTATCGGTTGCACCAAACTGGTACCCATATCGTCTCTAGTTCCATTAAAGGCCAACCCCTCGGGATTGCCAAAAAAATAGAAGTGGAAAAACTGCATTAATTCCCCCACGCTCAACTTATCTGGAGCGTTCAAACTCGACTTAGCAAAAGGCAAAAAATACAAATCGTACAAACCCCGAGGAAAATCATCTTTTACCCACTCGGCAACAGAAATATTATCCAACCTTTCAAAAGTTTTAGCAGCTTGAAAACCGCCGATCGCCCTAAAAACCTCCCAATGTTTCGGATGAGTTAAATTAATTCCCCACCGCCATCGATTGGGAGAAGAAAAAGCTAAATCTACCACATTCCAAGGAAACGCAGCACTACTTTTACGAAACACTTCTGGTTGATATTTCTTATCATTAAAAACCACCGAATAAAAATCTAAAGAAACAAAATTATTAGTAATTTCTAATTCCTCAACCAAACTATTGAGATTATAATATTGAGGGAAAAAACCGTGGAACCCGTGTTCCATCATAAAAGATTTATCCCCCACCTGAATTTGCCAGCTAGCAATCTTACCTCCCAATTGAGGCGATCGCTCCAACAAAGCCACCTTAAAACCCCTTTTACTTAATTCGTAAGCGCAAGCCAAACCTGCCAAACCCGCCCCAATAATTACTACGTTTTTTTGTCTTTTATCTGTGTTTAAATAGCGTGGCAAATCCAAAATATCCTGCTGCCAAATAGTAGGCTGAGGTTTTTTAAATCGAGAATATCCCAACAAACCCCCCGCACTACCAACAGCAATGAATTTGAGAGCCGTCCGCCGAGAAATTGACGTTAACAGTGGGAGTTGATTTAATGGTTCCATAATAAGAAGAGATGCTCGCTAATGGACAACCAGAGTATTATAACCTAAATCTGCCTGTAAAACCAGGCTCCTCTTGAAACCCGGTTTTTTCAAAAAACCGGGTTTCTAAGTCTCCCTAAAACCTACCATTTATTTTCTCAATTTTACCCTGAAAATAATCCGCCCGATACCCTCCTAATTGAGTTGCCAATTGCCAGCCTTTTTCAAAAGCATTAAGAGCCTGACGGTAATCCTCCAATTGAGCGTGAAGTTGCCCGATGCGATCGTAAGCCTCCATCATCCCATAAACGTTATAAAATTGTTGCTCCATTAACAATTGAACTTGATAGATATCTAAAGCAGATTCTTGTTTCTCCTGAGACCAATAAAGGTCGCCCAACTTTTTTAAAGCTTCGCTGGCGCTATAAAATTGTTGGATTGATTGGGCAATTTCGTAAGCATCTTGATAGTATTGGCTCGCTAAATTTAACTTGCCTAAAAGTTGATAATCGTCCGCAACCGCTATTTTTAATTCCGGTATTGGTTCAAAATTTCTTTGACCGATAAAAACAGTGGTTAGCCGTTCTTTTGCCGTTATTGCCCTGAGAGGTTCTCCCGCGCGATCGTAAATAAAAGTTAGTTGTTGCAAGCTTTCAATTTCCGTGGGAATAGCTACCGGTTGCGAATTAGCATCCAGCAAGATAAATTCAACATTATCTTTTAGTGGTTCTTCCCCAGGCAACAGATTTTCTTGTTCCTGAAAAGTCAGTAATTCTTCATAAGCGATCGCCGCATTTTCATAATCTAACCAATTGAGATATATCTGAGCTATGGTGGCTAAAGTTTGCTTGACCAAGGTCGCATTTTCTCTATCTTTTGCCTCTCCGAGAATTTCTTCGTAAACTTCAATTGTTGAATCCTTATCCCGCACTTCTTGAAAAGCTAAACCCAAAGCTTGCAGCAATGACAAATCGACCGTTTCTTCTAACTCAAATTCGTCTTTTAATTGTTGTAGTCGTTGAGTAATCCATCGTATTTGTAACTTTTGATTGACATCCCAAGCGATCGCCGCCACCCGTCTCAACGCCGCCAACTCTTCAGCAGGCCCCAAATACCGCCGCAGTCGCAATTCCCGGTTCCAAATCTCAAAAGCCGTCAAACTATCTCCCGATGCTAGAAATGCCGCCGCTTCCTGGTTCAATTCATTCAGGAAAATCTCCAGTTGTTCTCCGGGCTCCCCTTCGAGGTCGTCTCCCTCTGGCAGTCGGTAGAACATCGGATCGGGTTCGTTTTGCAGCAGCGGGTTGGGAGAAAATTGATTGGGGAGTTCTTCGAGTGGCTGTTGTCGTTGGGCAACCTCCACTGCGTCTCTGCGAGCAGTAGTATATTGAGAAAGGTCGCGTCCCCTGGCATCAGAATTAGGACAAAAGTACAGTAGGAGACTGTAGCTTAGAGCAACGCTGCCAAGTTTGAAAATGCCTCCTTGAAGGCGAAACAGTCTTTGAGGGATTGAGTTTTGCATAGCTATTCGCTCGATGGTGGACTTTTAATTATGACCTATTTTTCTATTTTTCTATTTTAGAGCGAGATGCTATAGTTCGGTAAGAAATCTGTTTGAAAAAACGATTTTTGTTGTGTAGAACAGACCAAAGCGCCTGTTAATTTAATATGCTCGATAGATTTAAGTTGATATGCGGCGATCGCTTGGCAGTTTGGCGCGATCGCCTCTGGCAGTTAACTACTCTAGGACTGCTGTTAATTTTTCTAACATCTTGCACCATTCCCCGCCTAGCTCCAGAAGACCGGATTTTTTTAAACCTATCTTTAGATTTTCTCGGAGAGTACCAGTTGCCCCAAAGCACTTTTGAAGAAGTGCCCGTCGGAGGTATTTCGGGAATTGCTTACGATCGCAACAACGGCAGCGTTAGCGGCAAACCGGGTTTTCGCTTTTATGGAGTTTCTGGCGACGTCGCTCGGCCCAGCAAGGATAGCGACAGCGATGTTGCCGATGCCGAGGGCCAGAGAGCAGGCAAATACGCCCCACCTCGATTTTATACTCTAAGGTTGGCGCTGACTTCCCCAGAGTCGGAGGAAATTGGAATTGCCGAAGTTGAGATCGAAAACGTCACTTTTCTTAAAAATAAAGATGGCGAATTTTTCTCCACTGGTAAACTCTATCCGGAGGGAATAGTTCTCTCTCCCAGAAAAACGGTATTTATAGCTAGCGTTGGTAAGAGCGATCGCTTAATTCCCCCATTGGTAGGAGAGTTCGAGCTCGATACGGGAAACTTATTTGCCAGTTTGCCAGTTCCCGACCGATATCTGCCCGAAGCAGCAGACGGCGACGAACCGGTTGGAGTTCGAGACGGGCGCGGTTTTGATGCTTTGACTCTCGATCCGACTACCTTTAGTCCCGATGGTTTGGATCCGTTTCGCTTGTTTGTGGGAGTTGAGTCTCCTTTGTTACAAGACGACGATGGCAGTGGTGGGGGTAAGTTGCGGGTATTGCATTACGCGATCGCCGACCGAGCATCCCTATTAATTTCGGAAAATTTTTATCCCTTAGATGAGACCTTGGAATTGAACGCGGACAGCAGTTTAGCAGATTTAGTCGCCTTGGATAAGGGCGGTTATTTTCTCAGTTTGGAACGTTCTGGAGGTTTGTCTGGTAACAGCAGTATTTTTGAAATATTTAGCGGCGATGCCACCGACACTTCCAGAATCGTTAGTTTGAAAGAAGAGTCACCAGGAATCAAACCAGTTCGGAAAAAATTATTGTTAGATTTGGCAGAACTCGGTCTTACGGGAGAAAATTTAACCGGCATGACTTTAGGACCCCATTTGCCCGATGGTTCCCAAAGTTTAGTCGTTGTTAGCAACGAGGAAATCGATGGCGCAGCGGTCAATCGGTTTTTATTATTTCGCCTCGTCGAGAGTTAATTCTGTTTTTGGAGGGGAAGAAGCGATCGGTTATTAGTAAAAAAAACCTTGCAGGTATTAGAACCCGCAAGGTTTTTTATTGTTTTGAGAGTTGACAGGTTAGAAAAACCTGTCAGATAGAAGTAGGCAACAAAGACCTACAGAATTGAAGCAGCGTTTGCGAGACTATTAAGCCATCGGAATTAACCGGGGACTGTCGCTATTTTCTTCTTCTTCTTCTGCTTCGCTGCCACCACTCGATCCCGACAAACCAGCTCGTAGCTGTTGGATAGTGTCATTGGGCAGATTTCGCAGATCGAAACCCGAAGCCGAACCCTGAAAACCTGCGGCAGGTACTTGAGTACCATCTGGTAAGCGAACCAGCAACTGAGGTGATGGAGCTGGGGCGGCAGCAGTACCGCCAGTCCGTCCCACAGGAGCGACACCAATCAGGTTAGGCAACAAGAAATTGCTTACTCCATCGCCACCGTACTGAGTGCCAACGACCCGGAACAACGACTCGTTGCCAGCGATCGGCACCGAACGGCCATCCAGTGGTAAGAACCCAGCAGGAACATTCATGCCTGCGTACAGCACTACCTCGCCCACCAAGAATCCTTGAGCTTGTTGGGTCGCGATCATATAGATCAGCGGCGGACCAACTGGAGCAGGAGCTCCGGGAGGACCTTGAGGACCAACTGGACCTTGAGGACCGGGAAGACCGGCAGGACCCGCAGGACCAGGAGTTGCAGGGCCTGGAGGACCCACAGGACCCACAGGACCTTGAGGACCGGGAGGACCGGCAGGACCAGGAGTTGCAGGGCCTGGAGGACCGGGAGGACCGACGGGACCGACAGGACCGGGAGCGCCATCTAATCCGGGAGGACCGGCAGGACCAATAGGACCGGCGGGACCGGGAGCCCCAACAGGACCGACAGGACCGACAGGACCAACGGGACCAACGGGACCGGGAGCCCCAACAGGACCAACGGGACCGGGAGCCCCATCTAATCCGGGAGCCCCAGGAGGACCAACAGGACCGACGGGACCGGGAGCCCCAACAGGACCAACGGGACCGGGAGCCCCAACAGGACCAACGGGACCGGGAGCCCCATCTA
>CAZUCT010000038.1:0-33389 GCA_964619285.1 uncultured bacterium
AAGTCGTTACTACGAACTAAAAAAGACGACTAAAGTCGTTACTACGAACTAAAAAAGACGACTAAAGTCGTTACTACGAGCTAAAAAAGACGACTAAAGTCGTTACTACGAGCTAAAAAGAGGATGCCCGTTCTACGGTGGGGCGATCGCCATTGGATGTTTTTCTATATAAATAAGAAGATGTAAGAAGATGGCTCAAACTAAGGCATATTGGCCTTGGTTTTGAGGCTATCCGGCCTAGAGGACCGGTCAAGAAACCCGGTTTTTTGAATAAACCGGGTTTCCGAGCTCTCGAAAAACCGAGTAAACCGAGTAATAGAAACGACTTATGTTAGAAACCTTAGATTTAGAACTGTCCCTAGACAAAGAAACCTATAAAAGCAAGGTGAAGATCTTAATGCAGAAGTTAAGAACCCTCCAGCGTGCTTGTAAAGAAAAAAATTTGCCCGTCATCGTCGTTCTCGAAGGTTGGACGGCGGCGGGGAAAGGGGCCTTAGTCAAGAAAACAATAGGATACATGGACCCACGCGGGTTTGACGTCCACCCGATTTGGCCTCCCACAGAACAAGAGCGCCAATATCCTTTTTTATGGAGGTTTTGGCAGAAGCTCCCGGCCAAAGGCCAAATAGGTTTCTTTTATCACAGTTGGTACACCCACGTTCTCGAAGAGCGACTGTTGGAAAGGGTGTCCGAGGCCGAAATACCTCTGGCCATGCGACAAATTAATGCCTTTGAAAGGAATCTAGTAGATGATGGGGCGGCGATCGCCAAATTTTGGATCCACCTCAGCCGCAAAGAAATCAAAAGTCGCCTCAAAAAATCAGCCGGCGACGAGCTCGATGCCTGGCGAGTCCGCCCCGAAGATTGGCTGCAAGTCAAAAATTACAAAAAATATTTGGCCTTTGCCGAAGAAATGGTCATCCACACCAGCACCGGGGCCGCACCTTGGACCTTAGTCGAAGGAAATTCTCAAAGATGGGCCCGGGTCAAAGTGCTGACACAAATGGTTGGGACTCTCACCGAGGCCCTAGACAGGCAGCACCTCCTAACGCCGTCACCTGCAACCCCTCCCCAGGAAAGTTTAGAACCCACAGAACCAAATTTTTTGGCTCAAGTAGATTTAGAATTGTCCCTATCCTCAAAAGAATACAAACAGCAATTGCGCGAACAGCAAGCTCTTCTAGCCAAACTGCAGGCAGAGGTCCGCGAGCGTCAAATACCCGTATTAGCACTATTTGAAGGTTGGGACGCCGCAGGTAAAGGAGGGGCGATTAAACGTTTAATAGATAATTTGGACCCTCGCAGTTATGTAGTTCACGGTTTTGCTGCCCCCAACGACGAGGAAAAAGCCCGTCATTATCTCTGGCGTTTCTGGCGGCGCTTGCCAGAAGCAGGCAAAATTGGTATTTTTGACCGTAGCTGGTACGGTCGAGTCTTGGTCGAACGAGTAGAAGGATTTGCTACGGAACCCGAATGGCGTCGAGCTTATCGGGAAATTAATGAATTTGAGGAGCAATTAACTACTGCCGGTTATGTGTTACTCAAGTTTTGGCTGCATATCAGTCATGAGGAACAGTTAAAAAGGTTTACCGAAAGGCAAAATAATCCTTTTAAGCAGTACAAACTCACCGAGGAAGATTGGCGCAATCGCGATAAGTGGAATTTATACGAGGTGGCAGTTAATCAGACGATCCAGCGGACTAGCACTCCTACTTCTCCTTGGACTGTAGTTCCCGGGAATGATAAACATTATGCGCGGGTGATGGTTCTTAAAACCGTTACCGATGCGATTCAAAATCTGCTCAAACGTTAATAATTGATGATTTTTAATTATTAATTATTAATTATTAATTATTAGGATTAAAATATGGCGTTCTGGTTAACTAGATTAATTTTTTGGGCTCTAGTAGTTTATGTTTTTTACCTGCTCTGGAAACAAACGGGAGGGGAGAAAAAAAATCTGCTAGGCCAATTAATCATAATTATAATTGCTTTTTTCTTACTCCTAGCATTTCTTTCCCCTGATTCCCCTGTGGGAACGGCTATTTTTAATGCTTTTTCTTTTATTTTTAGGCCCTTGGGATTTTCGATTATTCTCTTGGTTTGGGCTTTATCTTTAACCACGAAAGAGGGTTTAAAAAAACCAGCACCTCAGCTAATATTTACGGCCTTACTTATTTTAATTATTTCTAGTACGCCAATAGTTGCTTTTTGGCTGGCTAGAGGGGTAGAAAGAAGTGCAGTTGAGGATCTAAACGGACAGCTTTGTTGTTCTCCAAGGTTAGGAGCAATTGTTTTATTGGCTCGGGGAACTACTAAACCGAAAATACCCGAACAAATTACAATTCAACTAACCGATAAGAGCGATCGCATTTCCTACGCTGCCGAAATTTATAAAGAAGCTTTGGGTGGTGTTCTCATTGTTAGTGCCGGCCCCAGACCGGACATAGAAGGTCAAATTGCTGAGGCTGACGAAGTTGAAAAACTATTAGTGGATTTGGGTGTTGATTCAGATGATATTCTTCTGGATCCCTCGTCGGTAAACTTACGTCAAAGCGCTATTGCCACTAGAAATATTTTGAACGAGTACGGGCTCGAACCTACTGTTATTTTAGTTACTTCCGCTTTGCAAATGCCTAGAGCTAAGTTAGCTTTTAATAGCGTTGGCATTAATGTAATTAACGCCCCAACTGATTTTAATACTTTTGAATCTGACGACACATATCAGCAAAGAGTGACGGGGGCTGACTTTTTTCCTAATGCAGAAGCACTCTTACTTACTACCCGAGTTCTTGAAGAATATTGGGGCTTATTTTACTATTTTGTAAGGGGTTGGTCCGGTTGAAATAATTAAGAAACCCGGTTGAAATCTAAAAATTAAGAAACCCGGTTTTTTGAAAAAACCGGGTTTCCGAGCCTTTTATTGGTTTCGATTATTAGCCAAATCTCGCAATAATTAATAGTCGGCGTTAATTTGGTAACTAGAGGGAACTCTTTCGTAGGAAGAAGAGCTACTGGAGCTCATTAACTGACCGGCTACCAAATTCACAAAAAATACCAAACTAAACAAAACTATCAGTAATTGGAGTCCGTCTCCAGAATTTTCCTCTGAAAACCTGCCTCGTTCCCTCGACGATTTGCCGCCGTAATAACCTCGCTCTTCTTGATAATTAGAACCACGTCGGTCGTCTCGATAGTTATAATTTTTATTGCTGCTGGAACTACGATTATAATCCGATTTACTTTCTCGATAATCGGATTTTGACTTTTGAGTAAATCTTAAAGAATCAGCAACAGAAAGGTTGATTCTTCCTTCAATCTCCTGGTTTTTGAAAGGTTCGCTCAAGCAAATACCCCGAAATTCTATTTGTTGCTCGTCTCTGGATGAAGCCATAGTTAGTAATTGGTTGGTAGATATGATTAGGCGCTTATTCCAGGACTTCGTTATAATTTCGGGAAGAATACGAAATTAGTTGCCGGAAAGTTCCCCCCCACAACATCTAAAATCTAATATGACTGATTCTTCTCAACAAAGACTGCGAAAACTCGCTACTTACTTGCGCCCCCACTGGCGGCAGGCATTTTTCGGGATAGTTGCTTTATTTCTGGTTAATGCTTTAGGAGTCTATATTCCTCGGTTAGTCAGTCAAGCAATTGACGATTTGGAAATAGCCTCGGAATTTGGGGCCTTCCTCTACGATGTCGTAGCGATCGCTCTCCTGGCCTCCCTCATGTGGGTCATTCGCATGGCATCTCGCATCTCGATTTTTGGGGTGGGACGGCAGGTGGAATTTGACCTCAAACAAAAAATATTTAACCACCTCTTGACATTAGAGCCATCTTATTATGGCAGCAACACCATTGGCGATTTAATCAACCGCGCTACTAGCGACGTGGATAACATCCGCAGACTTTTGGGTTTTGCCGTGTTAAGTTTGGTAAATACAGTTTTTGCCTACGGTTTAACCCTACCAGTAATGCTATTTATAAATGTCAAACTCAGCCTGTTGGCAATTTCTGTTTATCCCGTGATGCTAATAATAGTGCAAGTATTTAGCGATAAACTGCGCAGCCAACAGCTAGCAGTGCAAGAAGAGCTATCGACAATGAGCGATTTAATTCAAGAAGACCTCAGCGGTATATCTTTAATTAAAATATACGCTCAGGAAGATAACGAAAAAAGCGCTTTTCGCGAAACTAACACGCAGTTATTATGGGCTAATTTAGCACTGGCAAAAACGAGAAATTTCCTCTTTCCTTTACTGGGAGGATTGGCAAGTTTGAGCTTTTTAATCTTATTAATTAGCGGTTCGGGACCGATGGAAAGGAACGAGTTAAGCGTGGGGGATTTTGTTTCTCTGATTATTTACGTTCAACGATTAGTATTTCCCACTGCTTTATTAGGTTTTACCATAACTACTTACCAAAGGGGAGAAGTTAGCATCGATCGCGTAGAATCTATTCTCAGCGTGGAACCAAAAATTAAAGACCATATCGACCCCATACCGATGCGATCGCCTTTAAAAGGTTGGGTGGTAACTAGGGATTTAACTTATCAATATCCGGGAACTAAAATACCGGCATTAAATAAGGTCAACTTGACGATTAAACCGGGGGAAACTGTCTCGATAGTCGGACCTATTGGTTCGGGAAAATCGACTTTAGCAAACGTCCTGCCCAGGTTATTAGAAATAGATATCGACCGAATTTTTATCGACGGTTACGATATTACTCAGGTAAAACTCGCGGAGTTAAGAAAAGCGATCGCCTACGTTCCCCAAGAAAGTTTTCTCTTCAGCGCCACCATTCAAGAGAACATCTCCTACGGCGATCCTACTAAGACCTCAGAAGAAATCGTCGCTGCCGCCAAACTAGCGCAAATTCACCCAGAAATTCTCAACTTTCCCTTACAATACCAAACCATAGTTGGCGAACGGGGCATTACCCTATCTGGAGGGCAGCGGCAGCGAACGGCATTAGCGCGGGCGTTACTGATGGACGCGCCGGTATTGATTTTAGACGATGCTCTCTCCAGCGTTGACAACCAAACCGCCACCGATATTTTGCGCAACTTATCCAGCGGCACTCGGAAGAAAACAGTGATATTTATTACTCACCAGATGTCGGCGGCGGCGATGGCGGATCGAATTTTAGTAATGGACGGGGGTAACATCGTTCAAACTGGCACCCACGAAGATTTAGTAAGTAAGAAAGGATTGTATCAGTCTTTGTGGAACCAACAGAAGTTAGAAGAGATGTTGTTGTAAATAATTAACAATATTGCAGGTTGTTAATTGTTAATCAAACCTAAATCAACAGGAGACGAACAATGGTAGCAGTTCCAAAACCCGACAAAAAAATGACTCCCCAAGAAGATCTCGACTGGGAGGAAAAACAACCGATTAAATATGAATATACGAACGGTCGAGTTTTTGCCATGACTGGGGGAACAATTCCTCATAATGAGATTGCTATTAATTTGGCGACGGCGTTAAAAAATCATCTGCGGGGTAAAGGCTGTAAAGTATTAATGGCAGATGCCAAAGTTGGGGTATCCGAACAAGGGCCTTTTCATTATCCCGATGTCATGGTAACTTGCGATGAAAGAGACAGGCGTGCCACTAAAGTAATTTATCATCCTTGCTTGCTCGTCGAGGTTTTGTCTCCAGGAACGGAAGCTTTTGATAGGAGTAAAAAGTTTCAAAATTATCGCCGAATTTCTACTTTGAAAGAATACGTTTTAATTAACGCGCAAGAGATGGGATTAGAGCGTTTTAGACTCAACGAAAAGGGGGTTTGGGAGTTTTATAACTATGGAGAAGGCGATGAAGTAACTTTAACTTCTGTCGATTTTAGTTTTCCTATTGAGATGCTTTATGAGGATGTGTTTTTGGAGGGGATGGAGGAAGAGTAGAATAATGCAGAATAAATCTATTGTAGGGGCAATCGCATTCGGGGGATAACTGTTGTTAAAAACTGACAAATTTTGCGTCCGAATGCTTTGCCCCGGTGGTTCGAGTTTATTCTAAGTTCGAGGGATTTTCTGTAAATCTAACTTGATTTTCAGTTACCACAACAAAGCGATCGCTAATTAAATCTGGATATATTGCCAGCAAACGCCCCAGGGTTTCTATTTTATTAGCGGCGAGTTGGTTTTCGAGGTTCAAGAAAATAACTCCTCGGTGGGGGCAATTTTCCCAATATATCTTATTAGCAAATTCTCGGTCGTTGGTAATAAGAATCCAATTTTCGGCCACAGCTTTTCCGAGCAACTTTTCGTCCGTCGCCCCTCGCGCTTCCTCGTAAACCGAAAAAACTTTATAACCCAATTCGCGCAACCAACTCCCCACCAGAGAGCCCGTACATTCATCTAGGATAAATTTCATTTTTGACAGTTTGAAATTTTTCAATAAATTTTTAAGTATTTAATGGCATGAAGGTTGTTTTTGAGAGAGACTTGCTGGCAAATAAGAAGCAAGCTTGAATATCTTCTACAGTTAAATCTTGATATTCTTGGAGAATTTCCATTGCCGTGGTACCGTGACCTAAAAGGTTGAGAATATATTCTACGCTCAAACGAGTACCTTTAATGACGGGTTTTCCTGCCATTATTTTGGGATTAATTGCAATTCTTTGTAATAATTGTTCGTCTGTCATGGTTGGGATTTGGTTGTAATTTTCAAGTAGCTGAGAGGCTTCCAGAAACCAGGTTTTTTGAAAAAACCTGGTTTCTTAATTTTGGGTTTTTTAATTTTAAATATTTAAGTAGGTATGCAAAAATATTTGCAGAAAAATTTGCCTCCGTAAAACAGGCATCTTGCCTGTTCGGTATGTAATTAATTTTGCACAGGTACTTACTAGGCAGACAATGCCCGCCCCAGTAGTTCCCGCTAAGTCTAGTGTAGCATCAGGCGATCGCTTTACCAACATTTAGATTAAATAGATAATTTCATAACTCGCTAGTTTAAAACCGAGACTAAATCCGCCCGCGCCGGCAAATAAATCTAATATTAATGGTTTCATTTTATCTTATGGTGAATTAAGATAGCGATCGCCCCTTTCTCCTGTTTGTTTATCCCATCCTTAACCTAATTTTTTCATTTATCTATAGCAATCCTAAACTGGTTGTAAAAGATTAAAAACTAGAAAAAAACTCTGAAACTCTTGCCAATTACCCATTACCGATTCCCATTACCAAAAAGCATTGGCGTTTTGGACACAACTCAAATAGGATTGCTATAACAATCGCCTCACCTCGACTAACGCCTCTTCCCCAGAAATAGGTCTAACCTCACCGTTTCGGATGTCGTCGCGTCGCTTCTTAACTTCAATCATCCAAAGCTTTTGGATACTTTCTAATAACTTCTTTAGTTCTTCGACAGATAGCATAATTATCTCAAAAAAAACGACTAATCCAAGTTTAGCATCAAAGTAGTGGCAATTTCCCTTGCTTGAGTAAGTCATAGCTAATGTTCCCAAAAATTATTTTAGCCCATAGTTTTTAGGTTTTTAGGATTATATCGCCACGTTTATGCTAAGATTGAATCCAAGAGTTGCCACCCAAGCCGCTAATTAATTTTAAGGAGCAATAAATATGAACGAAACTGTAACGGTTACTTTTGATGGCTTGACTTTGCATCCAGACTCGCCTTTGAGTTTAGAACCTAACAAACGCTATCGAATTAAGATTATTTCTGAGGAGAAGTCGCAGACTACCCCTCAAGAAAATGCCTGGGATATTCTTGAACGCTTGGCAGGTACTGTCGATGCTCCTGAAGATTGGTCGATACAGCACGATTATTATTTATATGGAACTCCCAAGCGTAATTTAAGCGATGAGTAAAGATAGGCTGTTTTTGGATACAATTTTTATTCAAGCAATTCTCAACCCCCGCGATCCATATTATCGTCAAGCAAGAAAACTGATATCTCGTGTCAGAAATGCTAATGAAGTTTGGCTGACGGAAGCTATTTTAATGGAAGTGGGGAATGCTTTAAGTAGTTATAATCGCGGGGAGGCTGCAAGGTTTATTAAGCAATGTTATCAAACTGAAAATATGCGGGTAGCTAACGTCACTGTGGAGCTTTTTCAACAAGGTTTAAATCTTTATGAATCTCGTTTGGATAAATCTTGGGGATTGGTTGATTGTATTTCATTTGTAGTCATGGAAAGGGAGGGTTTAATTAATGCTGTGACTGCCGATCGCCATTTTATTCAAGCTGGTTTTCGGGCTCTGTTACTTGAAATAGACTAGATCGGAGCTTGCTGAATAATTTTTAGAGAGCAAAGAAACCCGGAATTTCTGTAAAAACCGGGTTTCTGAATTCAATACCTTCGCCCTGCATCTTGTAGGTCGGGCCGAAGTGCAACGGAACCCAACGAATGTTAGGTTCCACGAAGGTCCGCACAACCTACTTTAATCGGCATTTTCCGTTTTGGCGAAGGTGTTGTTAATTTTAAAGTCGAACCAAAATTACCAATATTAAACTCGTTGGAGATAGAGGTAATTTTCGTTTTTCACGCAGTCTAAAAGTTGGCAAAGAGTTTTTACGCGATAAGTGACTTCCCGATATTCTTGAGTGGAGGGACTATGGCCCAAGCGTTCTAACATTGCTGATGTTTCGTTGGCGATCGCTTCGTTAAAAAACTCGATAAACCTTTTGCGAGTTTCGTCAGTCAACACCACAACTTCCAGGGCAACATCTTCTCCGTCTAGCTGAAATTGGGTTGCGATCGAACCACCGCCAATTTTAGAATATTCCGATTTTGCCAACCACTCGAACAAATCTTCAGCCACATCGACGCTATGGTTATCTTGTCCGTTTTTTGAGTAAAAATCGATATTCAGCATTATTCTTCCTCCTATTTTTCCAAATAAACGAAACTTTCGTAATAAACCTTTCCTTGTTTGTAAGAGTTAGACTTAGTATTAACATGGGCGAGATGACTTTTAACAGTCTCGTTTCTAACTATTTCTGCTCTAAAACCTTTATTGACAGCGAATTCACAATAAATTTTTGCCAGAGGTATTTCCAACTCTTTAAAATAGGAACTTTGAACAACAATCAATCCTTTACCGCCAGGTTTAAGAACTCTTTTAATTTCATCCAAAGCATTATCTAAATCCATAAAGTATTGAACGATGTTTTTCCAATAATAAGATTTAGCGGCTTTAGTGGGATGTTGTTTGATAGAATCGAGAATAAAATTGCAAGTAGGCCCCCAGCTTTTTTTTTGATATTTTTCCCCTTTAGTAATTACAGGCGCACCCATTGTATTATGTCTGATGCAAGATAGCAACTCTTCGCCGCCAAACAAATAAATTTCTGGCATGGTAGAGATGGCATAATCGATGCGAGTTAAATATGGAGGAGAGGTAATTAAAACATCTATAGATTCCCCAGAAAGCGGCATCTTTCTAATGTCTCCAGTTAAAGAAACATGAGGGATTATTTCCCATTGAAAAGCATAAAATTCTTGAAGTTCTCTTAACATTTTAACTGCATTATTGCGAAGTTCTTCAAATAAAACCTGGGGAGAAAGGGTTACTTTCTTGTTGCTTTTACTAATCCAAGTCGGATTAGAATGAGGTTTTAGTCCTGACAATTTTCTCAGAGAGATAAAAATTACAGATATATAGAATGCATAAAAATGATTGATAATTTCTGTTGAAAATTGCAAAATTTTTGTTGATTTTTGGGAAAAATTAACAGGTATAGCATCCACAACAGAACGGATTAATCGAACGGTTTTCGGTGTAAATATTTGGATTAAAGAATCGTCATTAGTCAAATCCGATTCTGGGAAACTAAAATCTTCTATTGCTTCAAAAAAATTAACAATTTCCTCTTCTCGGGAAAGGACTTGATAAGACTTAGCTGCAGCAAAAGTTGCCATAACGGGGTTAATATCTAAGCAAATAGAAGGAATGCCGTTTTTTGCGGCTATAATACCTGTAGTTCCACTGCCGGCCCAAGGGTCTAATAAAAGCGTATTGCGATCGCATCCTAAATATCGAATTGCACTTTCGACAAACGCTTCGGAATAACCGGCATAATAGGGATGCCATCCATGCAATCCAGTTTTTTCAACAGCGGTTCGTTTGGCACTGCACAAACATAAATTAGGATTATCTAATTCTAAATTAAGAGTTAATTGTTTGGTCATTAGTTTTTTTTAATCCTAAAGTACCTACAAGCATATCGGCAACATTAGCAATAGATGACTCTGTTTCACCTGCGAAAAAAACGCTATCTATGTCTTGACTTTGCAATCGATTTTGTAAGTTGATATGTTGATTGGGAAAAGGATAATAAACGATCGCCATAAATTTTCCTTGGGGATAAACTTGTTTAAACTTTTGCGCTTTGTTGATGATTTCATCTGCTCTTTTATGAATATCTCGTTGAGACTCTATTCTCTTGACATCTATAGCAATTTCAATTGTTTCGCCTTTAGCAGGATAAGCAGCATCTATCTCAAACTGTTCCCCATCGCATTCAAACTTTCTTTTCCGAAATGTTTTAGACGATATATTATTAATCGATAATGTTACCGTTTTTTCCCAGTTTCCTTTTTTCGCCCGCATTTCTTTATCAGTCCAAAAAAACCGATCCAATTCCATCAAAGCAGGAACGGCGATCGCTGGTGGAAGTAAAGGTTTAATATATCCTGCCAGCAGCGTAGCGTGGGTATCAGAAATTTTTTCTGAATATGTATTGAGGTCAAATCCCAAATCTCGTTTAATTGCACGTTGGGCTACATTTACGCAGCAAAGAGTAGGTTTGATGATAACTGGATATTTTATAAATGCCGCCGCTAATTCTTCAGCATTTAAGTCGCCAAAAACAATGAAGGGTACTTCTCTGTAAGTTATTACTTTCTCATAAGCTTCTATCAAGGATTCTTCAAGCTTTTGAATCCTTTCTTGGGGTGGCTGACACTCATCAATTTGTTCTTTATGGCTGCTATATTCTGCTTCTGATTCGTTCATAATTTCTCGATGATTCTCCTCTATTAATGGTTTTAGGTATTGTTCTAATTAGGTTGGCGATCGCTTTTTCAACTTTGACGGACAATGCCCGCACCAGTAGTTCCCACCAAGCCTAGTTTAACATCAAATGAGCATGACTAACATGAGGATTTTTTGAAGTTGGGGCGATCGCTTTAGCAACATTTAGATTAAATAGCCACGGTTTAAACCAAAATTAATACCTCCTTCCCAGTCAAAGATTAAATAATCGCGCACTTTCTCAAATAAATGCTCTACCACATCTTGATATATAGGATTTTTAACGTATCCTTCTTGGTAGCGAAATTCGCGATCGGTATTTTTTTGTTTTCTTAATACATATATTTGGTCGATTTTAAATTTTCTTAAGTTAACCGCCTCCGTTAATTTAAGCCACTCTGCCACGACAATATAAATTGCATTAGGATTTCTATACCTCAGTTGCTCTGCTGCCGTAGCTGCATCCTGAAGCATAGTTTTATCCAAATAAGTTTTGCATTCTATCGCCACTGCTGGTATGTCCCAAGCATAGTTTTCTGATTCTTGAGAACCTTCACAATTCATTGTTGAATTGATTTTAACTCCAATCGCAAAATCATGGTCTTTTCTTTCAATTAACGCATTTGGACGAGTTAGCATATCCCGGTAATTATCGGAACGAAAGAAGATATCTTTGAAGGTATGAGATTTACCAATTAAAGCATTTTCTGAAAATTCAGATACTAAATCTTTAAAGAGATAATACATAAACTCTTCTAACACAGATGAATGAAGATTTGAGCGAGAATCGAACTTTTCAGCGTAATTTTGTCGGTCTATAAAATCTTTGTACTCGTTTAACAATTCAACTCTTCTTTTAATTAGTCTGCTATCCCCTTCATTTTTAGTAATGCTTGGACCCAGAATATTTTCATTAGCTAACTTCCAATTATCATATTTTTCGCGAATCTCTTTCAAATACTGTTTAGACTCATCATCTCGATATTTAGTTTTATGGTTTTCTTTTTGTTCTAAATTGCGACCGTGAACGTGCATAATTAATCCTAAAATTGATATTCTTTTAACAAGTTACTAGCAATTACTTGAGCTAATAAAGGAGGCACCGCATTGCCAATTTGATTGTATTGGCATAAATATTTTTCATCCAAACGACCTTCCCTCGCTAACAATTTATGACTGACTACCGTTGGTTTTCCCATAAATCGAAAACTGTCGGGAAATGACTGTATTCTCGCCCCTTCTCTAGCAGTAAAATTTCTATGCTGATAGGGATGAACGAAATTAGCATAAAAAGAGGCCGGCAATGTATGACATGGTTTATCTGGATACATTCTTCTATTATTTTGGTCGTAAACCTTTTTCGTTATTTTTGTAGAATTGCGCTGGCGCGGCCATAAATGTTCTGGTGCATCTTTACAAGAATCTCCTAAAGTCATCGCTGAAAATCTTTCTACCATCCGCTTGCTGTGCTTCATTGCCTTATGATTAAATAGAGTTTTATTTCCATTTCTCAAAAGTTGTTGATATTCATTTAATGGCTGTTTCGTGTAACTAGATTCCTCCGCACCTTCCCCCGCTTCTAATGGTGGTAAGTCGGAAATGGCATCCCATAAGGTCGGGCAAGGTTTTAAATAATTAAACAGGGAAGGATTGTTGTTATTTACCACTGAATGAGTGGGAGAGGGAAAGGGATTTTTTAGCTCTTTTTTAGAGGCAACAACAAACAACCTTTTTCTAATCTGAGGAATACCGTAATCTGTAGCTTGCAATATTTTTATATAGACGCAATAACCAAGGTTTATTAATTCTTTTTCCAAAATATCTATCGCTCTTTCCTTAGAATGAGTACGCGCTTTTATCATATTAGGCACGTTCTCCATTAGCAACAATTCTGGCTCAAAAATTGAAGCCAATCTAATCAAATCTCGAAAAAGATTATTTCTCGGGTCTTTCGGATCGCCGCTATTTTTCAGACAAACAGAATATCCCTGGCAGGGAGGGCCGCCCAGAATAATTGTCGGTTTTTTCTGTTTGAATAACTCTTGAAAATCCTCGTTAGTAATTGTGGTAATATCTCGTTGGATGACCTTAGAATTAGGGCAGTTTTTAGCGAAAGTTTCCGCCGCCCATTTATCTATTTCTATTGCCCCAAGAATTTCACAACCGGCCAATTTAAAACCGAGACTAAACCCACCGGCGCCGGCAAATAAATCTAATATTAATGGTTTCATTTTATCTTATGGTGAATTAAGAGAGCGGTCGCCCCTTTCTTCTGTTTGTTTATCCCATCCTTAACCTAATTTTTTCATTTATCTAACAGTCGCCTCACCTCAACTAACGCTTCTTCCCCAGAAATGGGCTTAACCTCACCGCTTCGGATTTCATCCCGTCGCTTCTTAGCTTCAGTCGTCCAAAACTTTTGAAGACTTTCGTCTACATCTCCTTCGAGACTTTCCACTAACTTCTCTGCCAATAAAGCTCTCGAAGCACTTGGCAAAGATAAAGCTTCTTTCATCAGTTCTTCGACAGATAGCATAATTATCTCTAAAAAACTACTAATCCAAGTTTAGCATCAAATTGCAGGTACATCGAGTTTTTGCAGCTATTCACCAATAGCAAAGAAACCCGGTTTTTTCAAAAAACCGGGTTTCTGAATTTTAAAGTCGAACCGAAATTGCCAATATTAAACTCGTTGAAGATAGAGGTAATTTTCTTTTTTAACGCAGTCTAAAAGTTGGCAAAGAGTTTTTACGCGATAAGTGGCATTCTGATATTCTTGAGTGGAAGGACGATCGCCCAAGCGCTCTAACATTGCTGATGTTTCGTTGGCGATCGCTTCGTTGAAAAACTCGATAAACCTTTTGCGAGTTTCGTCAGTCAACACCACAACTTCCAGGGCAACATCTTCTCCGTCTAGCTGAAATTGGGTTGCGATCGAACCACCGCCAATTTTAGAATATTCCGATTTTGCCAACCACTCGAACAAATCTTCAGAAACATCGACGCTATCGCCGTCTTGTCCGTTTTTTGAATAAAAATCGATACTCAGCATTATCCTTCCTCCCGATCTTCGTATTCTAAAACTTCTTTTTCGGGCACGTTTTCTGCCCACGCGATACCTGCATCATCCAGTTTTTTTTTGCCGGGCTTAGAAATTTTTTCTGTATTTACTACCCCAATTACAGTTCCTTTTTCTACTATTCGATCTACCTCCTTGCCATACAAAGGTTTGGTTTTAATTTCAACATGGGGGTCGCGATTTTGATTCATCGAAATTTTCTCCTCTTACTAGAATTTCTTAAACTTTAATCATTATAGCGACTGTTGATGCTTTTAATGATTTCTTTAACCCTGGGGGCGTCTTCAGGCTTAATAATCAATATATCACCCTTGGGATCGTTTCCAGAAGTTTCTTCACAGGGAATCCCTGCCTTGGAAAGCTCGTTCATTACCGACTTCTTAAGTTTTTTGTGTACTGTTAGTTTGTGGATGAGATTGTCTTCATCAGACATTAGACACCTCCTTGTAGGTTTCTTGTAAATGTTCTCCAGTTGAAAACCCTTTCTCAAAGATTTCGACAATTTTACCATTAAATAAATCTTGACTGTTGCCACACATTAGATCGACTAAAAAAACTTTATAAAGTCCTTTAATGTCTCCTGTAGTAAATTGACGTTCTTGATAAAGATTATAAAGTTTTTGTAGCTCTTGTGTTTGACAAGTTTTATTTATTGGCTTACTTAAATACTCGACATATTCCCTAAACTCACCCTCAGATAATTTGGCATCAACCAACTGCTTTAAGGAAAACCTTCTAACAATTGCCGTATCCAACAATTGAGGAACGTTAGTTACACCAAAGACTAAAAGTTTTTGGTTGCTCGATGAATTGAGTGCGTCAAGTTCTAACATTAAACTTGTCATAGCTCGTCGCACTGCATCATGCTCTTGAGTACGACTGCGACTCATGCAAAAAGCATCCAGTTCGTCTAACAAAAGAAATACAGCAGAGTTGTCAGAACAAATCTTTTTTAAATCTTCAAATATCTGCTCTATATTGCGCGAAGATTGCCCCAAATTTGGATCTAAAATTCCCCCAATACTAACGGTGTAAAAATTAATTTCATTCGTAACCTCCTGTTTAAGGCGATCGAAAAGCTCGTAACACAAAGTAGTTTTGCCAGTATTGGGAGGACCGTAAAGCAGAACGGATGGAGCTAGATCGTAAATACTAAACTGTTCGATTTTCTGGGGATTAGCCGTCAAAAAAGCTTGACAAAATTTAAACAAATAATTTTCGATATCGTCCAGCCCAAATAATTTTTGTTTGGCTATTTTGCGTTGGATTTGAGCGTGGGTCAGTTGATATAAACCGCTGGCATTTTGGAGTTTAATGTTCATAAATGATAATTTAGATTTCTGAGATTGAATCTATATTTTTGTACTTATGAGCTTTTACAATACCCAACTTTGGGTCGAGCAGGACGGACGTTGCCCGCCCATGCTTTTCCAAACGGTAACTCCACTTTAACACAAAAAGCGAGAACCTACAACCTACCCTAAACCTTCAACTGCTCGCTAATACGCGCCATCGCCTCGTTCACATTCTCCCGACTGTTAAACGCCGAAATCCGAAAATATCCTTCCCCCGCAGCGCCAAAACCAGAACCCGGAGTTCCCACAACATTAGTCACCTGCAACAACTTATCGAATAGATCCCAACTCGATAAACCCTCTGGCGCTTTCACCCAAACATAAGGCGCGTTCGCACCGCCATAAACGGCAAAACCCGCCGCCGTCAGTTTCTCCCGAATAATCTTCGCATTCTCCAGATAAAAACTCACCAAAGCCTTAACCTGTGCTTGACCTTCCTCAGAATACACCGCCTCGGCGCCCCGCTGGACGATATAAGAAACGCCGTTAAACTTCGTACAATGCCGGCGGTTCCACAACTTCCACAATTCCACATCAGTACCGTCGCTTGCCTTCGCCGTTAGCGTCTTCGGCACCACCGTCAACGCGCAGCGAGTACCGGTGAAACCAGCATTCTTGGAAAACGACCGAAACTCGATCGCGCATTCTTTCGCCCCCTCTATCTCATAAATAGAATGAGGCAACTCCGGATCCGTAATAAATGCCTCGTAAGCGGCATCGAACAAAATAATCGAACCGTTAGCCTTCGCATATTCCACCCACCGCTTCAGATAATCTTTACTCGCAGTCGCCCCAGTCGGGTTGTTGGGGAAACAAAGATAAATTAAATCGACTTTCTCTTCTGGGAGCTCCGCAGTAAAGTTATTCTCCGCCGTTATCGGCAAATAGACCAAACCCTCAAACTCTCCCTTATCGTTAGCAGGCCCCGTGTGACCCGCCATCACGTTAGTATCGACATACACGGGATACACCGGATCCGTCACCGCAATTTTGTTATCCTTGCCAAAGATATCCAGAATGTTCCCCGTATCGCATTTGGAACCGTCGGAAATAAAAATCTCCGAAGCATCGATATCGCATCCCCGCTTTTGGAAGTCACCGGCCGCGATTTTTTCCCGCAACCAAGCATAACCCTGTTCCGGACCGTAACCTTTAAAAGTAGAGCGATCGCCCATTTCCTCTACAGCCTTTATCATCGCCTTTCGGCAAGCCTCCGGCAAGGGTTCGGTAACATCGCCGATACCCAGTTTGATAATGGGTGCCCCCGGGTTAGCCTCCGCAAAAACGTTCACCCGCCGCGCGATTTCCGGGAATAGATATCCAGCCTTGAGTTTGAGGTAGTTGTCGTTGATTTTTGCCATGTTTTTCCTTTAATTTATGCACATAAGAACGATAAAAAGTTTCTGACTGTCAACAGCAGCCAGAGACTTTCTCAGACTTGTTTATTTTAACCTACTTTGGTTCGTAGTAAGCATAATGGTGCTTTAAAATTACTTTATTTAAAGCACTGAAGTGCTTACTACGAACTTAGATAAATCCGTGTTCCGCTAAAAATTCTGGTGTAATTTCCTCTTGGTAGCCATTTCCTCCCAAGCGCATAAACTTAGCGACGTATTTACCTAATATATCTGTTTCTATATTTACTAAAGTTTCTGGTTTTAAACTATGCAAATTCGTTTCTTGATAGCTGTGTGGAATTACCGCTACTTTACACCACTTACCATCAACATCGCAATCCGCTACAGTTAAGCTGATTCCGTTAACTGCTATACTACCTTTGGGTACGATGTAGGGCGCGATTTGTCTGTCCCACTGGGAGGATGACGTTGCCGGAGAAATAAAAGTCATTTCCCAAGCGCTGGCCGTGGCCTTCGACTCTTGCAAACAGCCCAAGCCGTCAACATGGCCCGTAACGAAATGGCCCCCTAACTTGCTCCCGGCCCGGAGGGAAGTTTCCAGATTGACCGTCCCATCGGTCTTATGTCCCAAAGTGCTGCGACGGAGGGTTTCTGGAGAGGCGATCGCCACAAAACCTTGAGATAAGATTTCTATGGCCGTCAGACATACCCCATCCACGGCCACGCTGTCGCCAATGGCCAAATCTTTTAAAATTAGTTCTCCTCTACTGTCGCTACAGGCAACTTGGAGTCGGTCTTCTCCGATGAGGCTCATCTTTCCCGTTGCCTGAATTAATCCTGTAAACATCCGCCCGATCCTAAAAATTTTAGATTTTATATTTTAGAGCCTAGCGACAGCCGTGGCAAGCTCAGATTGCCGACCGGTTTATCGAGCTCCCAGGTTGTTTTATGGGACTTTAGCTCTGGGCTGTCATATCCAATTTAGTTTTATTTGTCAACCCTCTTGAGGAGAGTCTAAAATACAAAATATGGAAAATAAGTTAAAAATTGCCCGATCTGGTTCAAGATCGAGGCATACTGGAGTTTAGTTAAGCTCGTGTTAAAAGCTCCCCAACTCAATAACTATAAGATTATGAGGCCGAACAGATGATTGAAATGAAAGTCGCAGGAATTGCACTCGACGCTGCCACGCGCAATCCCATCGTGATTTTGAGGGATGGCACGGAACGGCGGGCCTTGCCGATCTTCATAGGTCAAGATCAGGCCAAAGCTATTATTGCCGCTCTCGAAGGCCAAAGACCGCCAAGGCCTTTAACCCACGATCTCTTGGTCAACACTCTCGAAACATTGGGCGGAACTTTAGAACGAGTGGTGATTCACTCCCTGCAAGATAACACTTTTTATGCAGTGTTGATGGTCAAGCAGGGAGAACACAATAGGGAAATCGACGCTCGCCCCAGCGACGCGATCGCCATCGCCATCCGCACTAATAGTAGTATCTGGGTGATGGAGGAAGTGGTGCTAGAAGCATCTATTCCCGTGGATCGCGAAGCAGACGAAGCGGAACGTCGGGCATTCCGCGAATTTCTCTCCCAACTGCGACCGGAAGATTTGATTAAAAGGGGAGGTTTGAGCGGTGGCGATTTATCTTAATTTTCTTCAGGATGCTTTTGAATGAAATATAATTAAAAATTAAGGATTAAGAATTAAGAATTAGGCAGAAGAAAATCGTAGGTTGGGCTCCTGTGAAACGCAACCCAACAAGTCGGTACTTTCTTACTACGCAAGTCCTAAGAATTAAGAATTAGGCAGAAGTATGCAAAAGGCAAGAGGCAAAAGTTAAGAAATGGAAAAATACAGGAAATAAAGATTTTATGCCTTACTTTTGCAAGATATCTAATTTTGAATTGCACGGCTTTTTGCTAATTAAGTACCTGTGCAAAATTAATTACATACCGAACAGGCAATAGCCGCGTTCTACGGGCAAATTTTTCTGCAAATATTTTTGCATACCTACTTATTAATTGCTATTTGGTTCTTAATTCTTAATCGATCGATTCCCCATTCCCCATTCCCCATTCCCCATTCCCAAAATAAAAGTGCGTTACCGTAGATTTGGTAAAACTAATTTGTCCCTATCGGTGTTTTCCTTGGGAACGATGCGCTATTTGACATCGGAGAAAATAGCCGTGGAAACGGTGCTACAAGCGGTGAGGATGGGAGTTAATCATATAGAAACTGCTAAAGGTTACGGTAAAAGCGAACAATATTTAGGAAAAGCATTAGGAAAAGCATTAGCGGCGGGCTTGCTAAAAGATAGAAGCAATGTTTATCTTACTACTAAAATACCTCCCCCTACAGATGGGGATTTATTAGAACGAAGCATAGATGAATCTTTAGCCAGACTAAAAACAGACTATATAGATTGTCTCGCAATTCATGGCATTAATAATCAAGAACATTTGGATGCCGCCATAGCATCCATGCCGGCAGTAGCAAAACTAAAGAGCGATCGCCGCGTGCGACATCTCGGGTTTTCCACCCACGCACCCCTAGAAATTATCCTCGCAGCTATTAATACAGACTTATTCGAGTTTGTTAACTTACACTACTACTACTTTTTCCAACGCAACGCGCCAGCAGTGGAGTTAGCAGCTAAAAAAGATATGGGAGTATTTATCATCTCTCCCGCAGACAAAGGCGGTCAACTTTATACGCCACCCGAGACTTTGCTGCAGTTGTGCGAGCCCTACTCGCCCTTGGAATTGAATTATCGGTTTTTATTGAGCGATCGCCGCATTACCACTGTTAGCGTCGGCGCAGCCAATCCCCAGGAGTTAGAATTACCTTTAAGTAACGGCGATCGCACCGAACCTCTGACAGCGGCAGAAATCGAAGCGTTTCAACGGTTAGAATCTACTCTGGGAGAACGTTTGGCAACAGATAAATGCAGTCAATGTTACGCTTGTTTGCCCTGTCCCGAAGTTATCAACATTCCCGAAGTGTTGCGGTTGCGGAATTTAGCGATCGCTTACGACATGACCGAATTTGGTAAATATCGATATCGAATGTTTGAGAATGCCGGTCACTGGTTTTGGGGCAACAAAGGCAGTCGATGTACCAGTTGCGGCGACTGTTTGCCCCGCTGCCCCGAAAAACTCGATATACCCGCTTTATTAAAAGACACCCACCAGCGCTTAAAAAGTTCTGAAGGGCGACGCTTGTGGGAATAGTTCGTAGTAAGCGCTTTAGCGCTTTTAACTTTGTCTATCTTGCCGGGCTAGAAACCCGGTTTTTCCGGGTGCATCTCAATGCAAGAAGAAAACCTACGAACCTATTAAACTAGCCTTTTCAACTGGGGCGGAAGGATTCGAACCTCCGGAATGGCGGGACCAAAACCCGCTGCCTTACCACTTGGCGACGCCCCAACGTTTTCTACAACAATACTAATTCTAGCAGTAAAGCACGAGGTTTTGTCAAGCATTTTTGAAAAAATTTTCAAATTTTTTTGGGGACCGAAAAAAGGCCATAAATTCGGGTTTCAGTTAATGGCCTTGATTGCCATCATTTAGGCCTTAAGGTGAACGGGCGGTTTCACGGGAATTTCAATCCAAAACTCAGCCCCTTCCCCCGGTGCCGAAATACACTTTAAAACGCCCCCATGCTTCTCAACCACAATCTGATAGCTGATAGAAAGTCCCAAACCCGTTCCCTTACCCACTGGTTTAGTAGTAAAAAACGGATCGAATAACCTAGTCCTAACCTTCTCCGGCATTCCCTGCCCGTTGTCCTTAATCCTAATCACAACATACTCTTCTGGGGAAGTCAGGGATTTTTGCTGGCCGCTAGCCTCTGGTTCTGGCTCTCCCTTATGGGTAATAATCTTAATAATTTTAGGGTCCGGCTGGGCATCGATCGCATCGATCGCGTTAGCAATAATATTCATAAAAACTTGATTCATTTGGCCCGCATAACATTCAACCTTGGGCAGCTCGCCATATTCTTTAACAATCTCAATACCAGCATCCTTCCCTTTAGACTTGAAGCGGCTGTGCAAAATCAGCAAAGTATTGTCCAGGCCCTCGTGAATATTAACCGGTTTCATTTCAGCCTCGTCCAGACGAGAGAAATTCCGCAAAGACAAAACAATCTTACGGATCCGTTCCGTCCCCATCTCCATCGAGGCCAATATATTAGGCAAATCCTCGATTAAAAACTCCAAGTCTATATCTTCTGCTTTTTCTTGAATTTCCGGGTGTGGGTCGCTGTAGTGCTTTTGATAAAGCTCTAATAGCTCCAGAATATCTTGGGTATAAGTCTTGCAGTGAGTTAGATTGCCGTAAATAAAATTGACCGGGTTATTAATTTCGTGGGCCACGCCAGCCACCATTTGTCCCAGAGAAGACATTTTCTCGTGTTGAATGAGCTGGGCTTCCTTTTGCTGTAAGTTATGTAAAGCCTCTTTGAGGTGAAAAGCTTGAGTTTGGGCCGCCAAAGCAGCAGCCCGAGTTTGGGCGTAGAGTTCCGCTTGGTCGATCGCGATCGCCACCTGATCCACCACCGCCTGCAACAGTTCCACCTCGCTATCGGTCCACGGTCGCGGTTGGCTGTAATTGGCACAAATAACGGCCCCGAGTTGGCCAGAACGAGTATGTAGGGGCAGCAAAAGTTGCGACTTTACCCCCAATTCTTCTAGATAGGCCTGCATGGACTCAGAAACAGCAGCATCGTTAGTGTCGAGATTATTAACCCGCATAACCTCCCGCAGGCGAATTTTTTCAGCAAGCAAGGCCACTTGTGTCGGTGGATATTCGTCAGCCCGATGGGGTAGATTCGGACTGGAGGCTTCGTGGGTGACAACGATGCTCGTAGTTTGAGCTGCCAAACACCAAATAAAGTAACACTGGTCGATTTGTAAGAGATTTCTAATTTCGCTGACCGCAGTTAAGAGAATTTTATCTAAATCGAGAGAATCGCGAATTTGACTGGCCAGGCGAAATAGTAAAGCTTCGCGGTTGCTGGCAAAGTGTTCTTGAGTTTGAACTCGATCCACCGCAGCGGCGATCGCTCCTGCGGTCCAATGGAGAACTTCCTGGGCCGCATCGGTAATTTGTCGGTTCGTCCAAACCCGCATTACCCCTAAAACCCTACCTTCGACGATTAAAGGATAAGTAATCGGTGCTAAATTTTGGGAGTTAGCTGTTGAAGATTGGTTGCTTGATGGCAGCAGCTTTCTGCCATTGGTGGCCTGGTTTAAATTTTGTCTTTGGGTTGGTAAATTTGACGTTGGAGAAGCAGTAAGTAGGAGTTGGTCGGTGTTAGAGTAATCTGTTTTGACAGACATTTCTACTGCCATCTCCGAAGGAATCTCCCCAGCACAAGCTTCGAGTTTTAATTGATTTGTTTGGCGATTCACAGTCCAGACACCCGCCCCTATCAGGTCCAGTTCTCGAACTAGCGCCTTGCTAGAGCGAGTCAAGAGGACCGATAAGGGTCCGCTTTGGCCCAGAATTTTGCCCACTTCCGCTTCCAGAATAGACAGACGCGATCGCTCCAACAAAGCCGCATCCGCTTGTTTGCGTTCGCTAATATCCCGGGACACGGCCACCAATTCCACAACTTCATCGGTTTCTGGATGCCTAATAGTTTGATAAGTAGTTTCAAACCAGACGTAATAGCCTTCTTTGTGCCGCAGGCGATGAGTAAAAGTGTAGGTATCCGAAGCCGTTTGAGACTTTGATTCCGAAGTTAGTTCTGGTAGTTGTAATTGACCTCGGCGAGGGGACAAATCCCATCGATGGTATCGGGGGTCTTCCGGGTGAAAAAAGTCGTAGGCGCAACGATTTATTAGCTCCTCCGAGGGGTATCCTAATAGACGCTCGCAGGCAGGGGAAGCATAAATATAGACTCCTTCCGCTGTTTGTCTGGAAATGAAGTCAGTAGAATGATGAGCTAAAAGTCGGTAACGTTCTTCGCTTTTTCGCAGAGCATCTTCCGCTTGTTTTCTAGCAGTTATATCTGTTTGAATGCCAATAAAATGAGTCAAACGATTGTGAGTATCTCTAACTGGAGAAATTGCTAACTCGTTCCAAAAAGGAGTACCATCTTTACGGTAATTTTTTAATACTACCAAACAATCTTTTTCTGCTAAAATCGCCTCGCGGATTTTGGCTACAGCTTCTTTATCCGTGTCTGGACCTTGTAAGAAGCGACAGTTAGTTCCTATTACTTCCCTACGAGAATAACCCGCGATCTTTTCAAAAGCTCTGTTGCAATAAATAATTGGGTTATCTGGTTTGGTATGGTCTGTAATAATAATACCGTTGCTACTTGCGGCGATCGCTCTTTCTAAAAGATGTAAAGTCTCTTTTGTTTGTTGTTTGCTTTCCTGGACTTCTTGGAGTCCTAAAAATTTGCTCCCCAAGTGAATTAATTTGCGGTGCAAATCTACTTGATTTTCGATAGCCCTCGTTAAAACTTCCAACTCTTCCCGACATTCCTTCGTTAACTCTCTAGGTTGGTAATCCATTACTGACAATAGACCGACGAGCTGCCCTTGGGTTACTATGGGTATGCCCGCATAAAACCTAATCTTTGGAGGAGATGTTACCAAAGGATGATTGGCCAATTTTGGCTCGGCTAAAGTATCAGCCACTATTAACAATTTTGATTTTTTTGAATCTTCTTCTAGCTCTTTTTCGCCGTTCAATTTTTGCCTATTTATTTCCTCTTGATTTCCCTGAATGTAAATTAGAGTTTCGACAAAATCTAGGTAACGGTGCTGGTTTTTATTAAATCCAAACTTGGATTTTAACCATTGGTGTTCCCTATCCATAAAGCTAATAAAAGCCACTGGAACTTTGGCTATTTTAGCTGCCAACAGTGCTAATTCCTCGAAAGAATTTTCCGGGGCTAATACCCGATCTAAAATTTGTCCATCCATATATGTGCTAATTGGTTTTTTTGCGTCCTATTTTTGATGGCTAGTTTTTTTGATAGCTGGTTAAAGATGAGGTACTGCCCAATATGTCCCCTAAATTTTTCTTCTTCTCCGGTTACGTTTGAGGGGTGCATCTCATATTTACAAATAGACAAAAGGATAAGGGAGTAATTACCAATTTCCGATTCCCCATTCTTTTCAAAATTCGAGGGGGGTTTTAACTTCTGTTCTTGGAGAGGTCTAATGTTTAAGAACTCTAATTCGATGCACCCTCTACTTTTATTTGCGTCTCGATCTTATTATATCATAAACTGGTAAGAGTATGGAGAAAGCTAGGTCGATCCCGGCTTTAATAGTGGTAATTTATAGCTATCCCCTTCGATCTAATCCCCCTTGCAGGATAATTTACTGACCCTAGTCCAAGGAAGGAAAATTTTATATAATTAAATGAGTTTGGTAGAAATAACCAACTGGTGCATCTCAATGCCAGAAATCCACCAAAAATCCCTTGGCGTTGCCAATAACTAACCAATCTCGCTTTTTGGTAATCGGGAATTGGGAATCGGGAATTGGGAATTGGAAATTGCTAATTACTATCTTCGTAAATTCGGTCATATTCGCTCTATTTAACAATATGAAATGCACCCAAAAAACAGTCTTGGAGATAAAAATATGTCTGTAAGTGAAAGCAAACAAAAAACTATTTTAGCAGTAGATGATAGCGCCGTCATGCAAGGAGTTGTCAAACAAATTTTAGGCAAGGATTATAGAGTTTTAGTAGCTGATAATGCTGTGGATGCTTTGTCAACGATCTACCACGAACAAGTGTCTGTTTTACTGTTAGATATTTCTATGCCGGGAATTGATGGTTTGGAGCTCTGTCGCACGGTACGCAGCATACCTCAGTTTCAAAATTTACCAATCGTTATGTTAACAGCCAGAGATGGTGCTTTTGATAAAGTTCAAGGTCGTCTCGCAGGAGCTACTGAATATCTGACCAAACCCTTTGAGGCAGAAAAATTGCGCGAAGTAATTAATCAGTTTATTAAAAGTTCCAGCGCGGGCAATTAATTGTTAATTGCGTTCTTGCTAACTGCTAATTGCTAATTGTTAATTGGTAGAACGGGCATCCTGCCTGTTTTGGGAATTATCATTTAATAAGATATCGGCTTGTTGGGTTCCGTTGCACGAGGGCCCAACCTACAATTTTAGGCTATTCCCTATTCCCTAACTTTAGAGATTAGCAGGGGGGCAATGCTGTTAATGGGGAGAATATGTTGGGCGGCATCCAGAGCGATCGCCTCTTTCGGCATCCCAAAAATTACGGAAGTGGCCTCGTCTTGAGCGATGGTCAGGCCCCCGGCCTTGGCGATCGCCAGCATACCGTCGGCCCCATCTCTCCCCATACCAGTCAGCAACACTCCTGCGGCCTTAGAACCATATTGGCGGGCCACGGAATTTAAAGTAACGCTAATAGAAGGGCGATGTCCTCCCACTGGCGGTCCGGCCAAACAAACACAGCGACCGCCACTGCTGACTTCTAAATGATGTCCCTCTGGCGGAAAATAAAAAATTCCTGGTTGGAGCAGCTCCCCTGACGAAGCAATTTTAACTCCGATCGAACATTGAGAGTCCAACCAATTGACCAAACCTTCTAAAAATCCTTGACTAATATGCTGGACGCAGAGCCCTGGCAGGGGAAAATTAGCGGGTAGCTGAGTCAAAATTGCTTGTAAAGCTTGAGGACCGCCAGTGGATGCCCCTATAGCTACTAGCTTCATGGTACTCGATTGGAGCCGGGAAGATAGCAATGGCGATCGGGGTTTAGCATCGGCTTTTCTAAATCTTCCTTGTTGAGTTATTTTTATCTCTTGCCTATCAATAGATTCGAGTTTTTTTTCTTGAGAAATTCTCCGATTTCGGTGGTGAGTAAAAACTTTAACTCCCGAGAGAATTTTCACTTTATTAATTAACTCTTGCCGGAGGCGATCGTAATCCGATTTAAACCCGGTTTCTGGTTTGGGAAAAACATCCACCGCCCCCGCTTCTAAGAGTTTAAAAACAGTAGAAGTATCCCTTTCCCGAACCGAAGAACTAATTACTAAAATCGGTCGCGGAAAATTCATCATTACTTCTCGGGTAAATTCTAACCCGTTCATCCGCGCCATGTGCAAATCGGTACAAATTACATCTGGCTGAAGTTTGGGAATTAATTCTAAGCCCTCCAAACCATTACTAGCAGTTCCCACTACCTCTATTTCCTCAGACGAAGCAAAAATTCTTTTGAGAATTATCAGAGCTACTGGCGAGTCTTCGACAATTAAAACTTTAATAATTTTTTTTCCAGTATTTATTATCATTTTTTTCTGAAGTAACCGGGAATGGGGAGCAAATACAACAACTAATACCAGTTTGTTAAAGTTATGAAAGAGTTAACGATTTTTGCTAATGGCTAATGGCTAATGGCTAATCCCTAAGGTCAGACAGGCAATTAGCAATTAGCAATTAGCTATTAACAAAAAGTCTTTCAGATCTTTATTAAAGTGGTATAACAACTAACAAATAAAACCCCTGGGACAAACTCGCAACTTATTTATTGCTTTGCCACTAACAATTAGCAATTAGCAATTAGCAAAAAGCCTGAAATTCTTGGCTTTCTTCTTGCATTGCCTTGGAACCTCAAACCAGTCTTCTCAAAGTTTCTAAAAGAACGTCTTGATTAAAGTTTCCCTTAGTTATGTAAGCATTGGCTCCCGCATCAGCTCCCCTCTTTTTATCTTCATCAGATGCTAAAGATGTTACCAAAATAATCGGCAACTCGCTATACTTTTTATTTTCCCTAATTTTAGCAGTCAAACCCAAACCATCGAGGTTAGGCATCTGTACGTCAGAAATCAGCCCATCAAAAGAGCGAGTTTTCAGCTTATTAAAAGCATCTAATCCATCGACGGCGGTGACAACTTCATAACCGGCATTCTCTAAAATACGTTTTTCTTGAGTGCGAGTGGCGATGGAATCTTCAGCCAATAAAATCACCTGTTTTCTCGTAGTTTCTGCATCTCTCGATACGGGTTTTTCTGGAGTGGATAAGATGTTAGAACCACCGCTTAACTTGCGAACTGATTTTACTAGATCGTGAGGGTTTAAAACCATGCAAACTTCCCCGGTTCCCAAGATAGTCGCCCCGGCAATATTTCTCACCCGTTTTAACAAACGACTTTGAGGTTTCAAGACAACATCTTGCTCGTCCACTAAGCGATCGACAAACAATCCCAACCTCTCTTCACCTACCTTTAAAACCACGCAAGAATGTTGGATATCTTCATCGTTATTATCTTGATTTATTTCCGCAGAAACTTCTAATAAATTTGCTAATTTCACCACCGATAAAGGGCGATCGCCAAAAGCTATAGTTTCCTTACCCTCAATGGTAAAAATATCCCGTTCCCCAACCAGCAAAGTTGTCTGAACTAACTCCAAAGGCAAAGCATAAGAAACGTTATTAACCTCCACAATTAAAACGTGGGCTGTTGCCAAACTGGTGCTTAATTGCACCCGCAAAATACATCCTTTCCCGGAATTGGACTCGACTTCAATACTGCCTTTAAGAGATTCTACGTTATTGCGAACCACATCTAAACCAACCCCCCTGCCGGAAACTTCGGTGACAAAAGTTCGAGTAGAAAAACCGGGTGCAAAAATGAGAGATTGAATTTGATTGGGAGTCATAGATGCCACATCTTCTGGGGAAGAAATACCCCGTTTAATAGCAGTTTCTTTAATGCGAGCTACATCCAATCCTCCCCCGTCGTCGATAACCTCAATAACCACATTAGAAGCAGTCTGATATCCTCTCAGTCGTAGCGTAGCCGTGGTTGGTTTATTTAATCGCTGGCGTTCTTCGGGAGTTTCAATTCCATGATCTATAGCATTACGAATCATGTGCATTAAAGGATCTTTCATCTCCTCCAAAATCCTTTTATCTGCCTTAGTTTCTCCTCCTTCAATTATCAGTTCTATCTCTTTGCCTTCCTGCTTGGCTAAATCTCGAACCATCCGGGGAAATAAATTAAAAATAGTCGATAAAGGCAGCAGTCGCAGAGTTCTAATTCCTTCTTCCAGTTCGTCAGCAATTAAATCCAGTCTGGCAGTATCTTCTAAAATCGAATTTCTCAAACCGTTGACGAGAGAGCCAAAATGTTCCAATCGTTCCTCTACCCGACGATGGTAATTCTGTAATTCGGCGATCGCCCCATTTTTAATACCCCTCCCATTTTGGTTATTTATATCGTCAAAAATAAACCGGTTTTTAAAAATATCTCGACTCCATTCTTCCCAGAGTTTGGTAATTTCCTCAATTTCCGTTACCCGATGGGCCAGTCGAATTTTAGTTACCGTTAATTCTCCCGCTTCGGTCATCAAAGCATCCAAATTGCGAGTGGCAACCCGAATAGTATCGATCCGGTAAGAGTCTTCCCTAGCAGAAGACATCTCGGCGCTCGCGGGGGCCATCGGCATCGCCGCAGGTTTTGGTGGAGTGGAGGTAGCTCGACTCGCGGGGGCCATCGTTTTTTCCTCAGTTTCGCGAGACTCCTCCAGGGGTGCTTCGGCAGGTTTCTCTGCCGCTGCGGGAGTTTCTCCCTCTTGGGTTTCCTCTGCCGCTGCTGGTATCTCTTCTTCCTCTTGCAGTGGCGCTTCCTCTGTCTCTGCCACTTCCACCGAGGAAGTAGAACGGGCATCTTGCCTGTTCTCCGCTTCTATTGCTTCTTCTTCTGGTTCGGAAGTGGGCGAGACTGCTGCTTCCTCCGACTCTTCTTCCTCAGCATCTTGCCTGTTATCCGTTTCATCTTGCCTGTTATCCGTTTCAGTTGTCTGGGTTTGGGGCACCGAGCCCATCAAATTAGCGAGAACGTAAAAAGTATTGATGCCCGAAGGTTCTCCCGTAACTGCTTCTCGAACCAATTGACCCAGGGCATCGAGTCCTTGGAAAAGGCGATCGCTAAGATCTGGGGACATCTCCCGTTCTCCTCGTTGAATGCTCCCCAAGAGATGCTCTATTTGATGGGCCAAAGTAGAAACGTCTTTCGCTCCCAACATCCCCGCATCCCCTTTGAGACTGTGGGCCTCTCGCAGTAATTCTTCTAATTTTTTCAAGTCGTCGGGGTGCTTTTCTAAATGCAAAAAACCTTCATCTAGTTTCTGCAAATGTTCTTCGCTGGCGATTTGAAATACTTCCCGGAGTTCTTGGTCTTCTATCATAACTTTTAACAATTAACAACTAACAATTAACAACTAACAATTAACAACTAACAATTAACAATTAACAAAATATTTTTGATTTTACACTACTGCTTGGAGGTTGGAAGCAGCTTGGTTTAGTTGTTCTGCCCCTTGTCTGACTTGGGAGATAGCTTTAGCTGTTTCCGCAGCACTTTGCTCGATGGAGTTCATTGCTTCAAATACTTGGTTAATGGTCATCGCTTGCTCTTTAGCATTGAGGGATATTTGTTGATTGTTAACAACTACCCGTTCGAGCGCTTCTGCCAAACCTGTAAAAGCCTTGTCAGTTATTTCTGCAACTTTCACGTTTTTTTCTACAGTATTCGCATTCGTATTAGTAGCAGTTTCCAGAGAAGCAACCGCGTTTTTAATATCGACAATAATGGCATTAATTTCTCTTGCAGATGCTTTACTTTGGTCTGCCAGTTTGCGAATTTCTTGCGCCACTACAGCAAAACCTTTTCCCTCCGTTCCCGCCCGTACTGCTTCTACGCTAGCATTTAAAGCTAATAGGTTAGTGGTATTAGCTAAATTGCTCACAGCAAGAGATATTCGATCGATGCGATCGCTCTGTTCTTTTAAAATAATTATTTTCCCTTGCATTACCTCCATTTTTTCTTTCAATTCTGCCATACTTTTTTTACTTTTAACCACGGATTGAGAGCCATTTTCTGTAATTTTTAGCGCTTCATAAGCATCTGCAGAAGCTACCTCAGCTTCCTCCGCACAGCTTTTGGATGTGGCATTCAATTCATCCATACTGGCAGTAGTTTGACGAGCTGCTGATGCTTGTTGGTGGGATACTCTTTCTTGCTCTTCGACAGTTACGGTTAATTCTGTTGAAGCTAGGCGAATATCTTCGATCGCTTTTTTCAGGCGATCGGTAATATTTTGCATTATTTTACGATGGATAAATGCCAGTAACATAACATCTATTAGAAAAATAATTAGTTGAGTTAATTTTAAGCGCGTCACGTTGTCTTGAGAAAATTCTTCAGCGGCAAAAACTGCAGCATTTGTTAGCTCCCAATATTCTTCGCTAGCTCTCAGCAATTCTTTGGGTAAGTCGAGATTTACTCTATTATTGTCTATAATTTTTTTAAGTTTTACCCAATAACTTTCAACTTCTTTAATTTTCAATAAAAAATTGTTATTTGTAGCCTTTGGCAATCCTAAGTCGCCGTCGCCCTCAATCAATCCCCGAAGGATTTTATCTAAGCGAGGGATTAAATCTTGACTTTTATTACCAGATAATTCTTGCTTTACTAGCCTCTGAGTCGCACCCCTGACTATACCCGAAAAATTAACTACCCGACCATCGGCAGTCATTCGATCTATCTGGGAATAAACCCACCCTAAATTTAAAGCTGCCGCCAGCAACAATACTATTACTGTAACTTTTAACTGATTAATTATTTTCATCTTTTTTACTCCCAAAGATTAAGTTGGCAAAGGATTTTGTAACTGATTTAATCCAATTACACTACTTCTTTAAGACTATCCGCAGCTTCGTTCAAATTTTGAGTTCCCGTTTTTACCAGAGAAATTCCCTTAGCGCTTTCAGCAACATCTCTGCTGAGGGAGTGCATGGAGTTGATTACTTGGTTAAGAGCGATCGCCTGTCGTTCGGTATTTTGATAAACCTGTTTATTTCTAATAAATAACTCGGAAACAACCTCCGTAACCCCCTGAAAACTTTCCGCAGATTCTCTAGCATTTTTCACCCCAGATTCTACAGTTTGTCGGCCTTTTTCCGTTACCGCTAAAGTCGAATTAATAGAGCCTTTAATTTCTGGAATAATACCATTAATCTTCTCCGCAGCTTCCCTACTTCTATCTGCCAGTTTCCTAATTTCCTTTGCCACCACCGCAAACCCCTCTCCCTCTTTTCCCGCCCTGGATGCTTCTACGGCAGCATTGAGGGCTAACATATTAGTTTGCGTTGCTAAATCTCCCACTAACTTTGCCAACATAGAAATACTGCCAATTTGACTGGTTTGCTCTCCCATTCGCTTATTTTGTTGGGCAACATTTTCCATCGTTTCTCTAAAAATAAGCATTCTTTGCAGAGTATGTTCGACTATTTTACTGCCCTCTTCAGCTAAAGTAAGTGCCTGTTGGGCGCAACTAGCAACTGCTTCTGCTTCTCTAGCTATTTCTTGAGAAGATTCCCCCAAAGTCGAAAGATTATCGGTGGTTCGATCTACTGCCTTAGATTGCTGCTTTGAAATTGCTTCTTGTTCCTCCATAGTTACTAAAATATCTTGGGATAAATTCGAGACTTTATAAATCAATCCTCGAATCAATTGGACTAATTTTTTTGCCAGCAACCATCCCACTATTAAAATCAAAATTACCGCTACAAAAACTAGAAGATAAGCATTTTTTTGAAAAGAATTAACGGCGGCAAAAACCAGATTTTTCGGAGATTTATAAACCACTACTAAAAAGCGTTTTCGATTGAGAAAGCTCGGATAAATAGTTTGATAACTAATTACATCTTTAGTCTCTTTAAAAATATTACCTTCACCTCCCGATAAAAGCTGTCTTGCAATTTCTAAAGAGTAATCTTTAGCGACCTTTTCGTTAGTTTTTAAATCGAAACTCCAAGCTTTTTTCTCATCTGGGCGATCTAAATAATAACCTTGTTCGTCTATTATAAAAGCAGTGATGTCTTGTTCTCGATTTAGTTCTTTTAGTTGTTGGAACAAATTATTTGCCTTAACATTAGCAATTACAATTCCCTTTCTTTCTCCATCCTGAGAAAAAATTGGAGTGGCATAGCGAATAGTAGGTCTGTAAGGAATTTCAATTTTTCCTCGTTCTTGATTTAAGTTTAAGCGCGAGACATAGATTTCTCCTAAATCTAACTCCATAGTTTCATAAAAATAATCCCTATCTCCTTTATTTTGTAGTTGTTCTCCATCGATAACCTCAATAGTAGTACCTTGAGAATCAACCCTCACCATTTCGTTGCCATTTTCATCCAAATAACGCAGCTGCATATACTCAGAACGAGCTTGCATCATCGATACAAATATTTGATTTAATCGCTCTACCCAATCATCATAACTAGAGCCAGTTTCTATGTCTTTTCCGTTTCCCTCTCTCACCCTAATAATTCCTCGAACTGGAGGTACTTTACTGAGAAATAAAACATCATCGCTAATATGACCTAAAGAATTAACCATTTTTTCCGCACTGCTAGATGTCATATTATCGAGCTTAGTTAAAGCTAAATCCCTTAAAGCATCGGTGGCAGTAGCAACGCCATACCAACTAACTATAAATGCTGGAATAACCGTACATATTATCAGCAAAATTAGCAGTTGATTCTGAATTTTTTTAAATAATTGTTTCATTTTTTAGCAACGGATTTTGTAACGGATTTAACGGATGAGTTGGTGGCCTGGGATAGAGCTCGAACAATTAACAATTTTAAATCATAGATTGAAGGTCTGTTGCCGTTTGATTTAATTGTTGAGTGCTAACTTTAGTTTGAGCGATGCCGCTGGCACTTTCTTGTGCCGCTCTATTTAGAGAATTCATGGCATCAACTACTTGTTGAATGGCGATCGCCTGTTGTTTGGTATTAAGAGAAATTTGTTGGATATTAACAGCAACATCGTTAATAGCCCCTACAATATTCTCAACCGCCCTCGTTCCTTCTTCAGTTACCGTCACGGTAGAATTAGTAGCATTCTGAATATCCATAATTAAAGCGCTAATTTTCTCAGCCGACTGCCTGCTTCGATCGGCTAATTTCCTAATTTCTGCAGCCACCACCCCAAAACCTTTACCATGTTCTCCAGCCCGCACCGCTTCTACGGAAGCATTTAAAGCTAACATATTAGTTTGATTGGCTAAATCGCTCACCGCATTAGTAATACTAGAAATCCGATCTAAGTGTTCGCTCAAACGTTGAATTTGCTTTTGTACCTGTTTCATTTTTTCTCTCAAACTAATGTTATCGCTGGCAGTTATTTCTTCCTGCGTTAAAGTCTTGCCGCTAGCCAAAATTAACACCCGATCTGCACCTTCTGATGCCGCTTGTGCTTGTTCGGCTGATTGTCGGGAAGAGGCCCCTAATTCATCCATGCTAGTAGTAGTTTGATTCACCGAAGAAGCTTGCTGCATTGCCACTCTTTCTTGCTCTTCTACCGTAATAGCAATTTCGTTAACTGCAGTGGCGATCGCTGTAGCTTGTTGGTTCATTCTCCCCACAATAATTGAGATAATCCACAAACCGATCCCTAAAGCCAACACCAGAGATAAACCTGTAGAAATCCAAACCACTAATCGCAAATTATCTAAAGCTTCTTTTTGCTCTTCTACTCTCTGCAGAACAAGTTCCTCATCCCTATT
>CAZUCT010000039.1:0-32061 GCA_964619285.1 uncultured bacterium
AGCATCTCATATTTGTAATTTTACCCTCGATAATTTCATACTCTTACTCTTACTCTTACTCATACTCAAAGAAAAAGCGGTTTTTTGAGTATGAGTACTCGTCATGAGTACTCGTCATGAGAAAATAAATGTGCAAAACTGAGATGCTCCCGCAAATATTTTTGCCTACCTACTTAATTGTTAGTTGGTTCGGTTAAGTCAACAATAACATCCAGGCGAAAATTATCGACCAAATCCTTGAGAGAGCTGGCAATAGAACCATGTTCGGGAGGAATTTGTTCTATCAATTCCAAAACCACCCATTCGTCCAGTGCCTTAGCAGCTTGATGCATTTTAGAGATCCACTCGGCAGGCATAACAGCGAGAGCTTCCGAAGTAAGAGCCACTTCGGAGGGCGACGAATGCTTTTGGGCAGAAGCCCCTTGCTGGGAAACTGGGGTTTCTTCATAAATATAGATAACTCCCAAATGTTCGGTCATTTTTTCAAAAACGACCTCTTGTTGGAAAGGTTTGCTGAGATAATCGTCGCAGCCTGCGGCCAAGGCAATCTCTCGATCGCGATCGAAAGCGCTAGCAGTCAGGGCCAAAATCGGCGTAGAGCCGCCCTTTGGATGAGCTTTAATCCGTTTGGTAGCCTCCAAGCCGTCCATGACCGGCATTTGGATGTCCATCCAGATTAGGTCTGGGGACCAACTCTCCCACAGCTCGACCGCTTCCAAACCGTTAACCGCTTCGCGCACCTCAAAACCCACCGTTGTCAGCAACTTTACCAGCATCATCCGGTTAACTTTAATATCCTCCACCACCAAAATGCGATAGCGGGGTTGCTCTGGGGCAATACCTACTACCAACCTGGGAGTATCGACGACTTCTGCTTCGGGAATTTCTCCCAGCACGCAAGGCAAGTCGAATTTAAAAGTCGTGCCAACCCCCACCCTACTGCTGACAGCAATATCTCCCCCCATCAGTCGCACAAATTTTTGACTGATAGGCAAACCCAAACCAGTTCCCCCTTGAGTTTTGCGTCCCGTTTCCGTTTGCCCGAAAGCTTCAAAGATGAGGTTTTGTTCTTCTGGGGCGATGCCCGGACCGGTATCCTCAACCTCAAAAAACAACCTACTCTCCCCCTCGCCTCTTGCCTCGTATTGCCCCTCGCCCTTTGCCCCTTGCCTCTTGCCTTCTTCCCCTTCTTCAACCCAGACGCGCAAAGCGACGTAACCGTTACTGGTAAACTTAATCCCGTTGCCGATGAGGTTGATGAGAACTTGACGCAATTTAGCCTCGTCCGCCACCACATAACGGGGGACATCGCCAGAGCGATCGCAACTCAGCCGCAAACCCTTATTAGAAGCTTTCATAGCCAGCATTTCCTGCAAGCTATCCAACATTCGATAGAGGTCGAAATCGTGTTCGTTAAGAGTAGTACGCCCCGCCTCGATTTTCGACATTTCCAAAACGTCGTTAATCAAATCCAACAAATGTTCCCCCGCCCGATTAATAATCCCCAGATATTCCTGCTGTTCCAAATCTAGAGAAGAATAGCGGCTGAGAACCTGGCTGAAACCCAAAATCGCGTTGAGAGGAGTGCGCAGCTCGTGGCTCATGGAAGCGAGAAACTCGCTTTTAGCGCGGTTGGCAGCATCGGCATTTTCCTTAGCCTCTTGCAATTCGGCAGATTGCCGTTGAGTTTGGGCCAGCAACTCTGCCTGCTGGAGGGCGACCCCCAACTGAGCGCCAATTTGAACTGCAACATTGATTTCCGCTTCGCTCCACTGGCGAGGCCCATAATTGTTATAGCTTGCCAGCAACCCCCAGAGGTTATTACCTCGGAAGATAGGAACCGTGACATAAGCTCTGGCTTGAAACCGTTCTAAAACTTCGACGTAACAAGAATGAAAATCCGCTCGATAGATATCTCCGACGCAAAGGTAATTTACCCCCCTGCTATAAGATCCACCCTTAGTTTCTTGCAAGTAGGTATCTTCCACCTTTGTCGCTTGGCGCAGGTGTTTGATAGCGCAGTCCTCCGATTCCAGCAAGCCGCTAGCGATATCGACATCGTCAGATATTAGAGAAGACCAATTTTTCCCTACCGATTCCGCCACAAATTCTCCGCTCCAATCCGCATTAAAACGATAGATAGCCACGCGATCGCACTCTAAAGCCCGTCGCAGTTCTTCGGTGGTAGCCTTGAAAATAGTTTTAATCTCCAAAGTCTCCCGCATCCTTTGAACCACGCGAGAAATAGCCCTTTCTCGCTTGGCACTTTCTTTTAACGCCTCCTCCGCCACCTTGCGTTCCGTAATATCGATCGCCAAACCGTCCCAAACAATACTGCCATCGGGCTCCAAACTCGGTCGAGAATCAGCTTGAATCCACTTAGTGCGACCGCCTACTAAAATGCGTCCCACCCAGTGCCAGGGCGAGAGATTCCCTGCCGACGCTTCTATAGATTTTATAAAAGCGGCGGTTTCCTCTGGATGAACCAAATCGAGGATTAAGGAAGCATCCTGGCGAGCCGTTTCGGGAGAAATGCCAAAAAGTTCGTTACAAGCGGGGCTGAGATAAGGGAAAGACAACTCCCCGTCTGGCTGCAGCCTGAATTGATAGATCGTCCCCGGAATATTAGCCGCCAAATTTTCATAGCGACTGTTGCTGCGCTGGAGGGCTTCTTGGGCTCGCTTGCGATCGCTAATATCCGTCGCCGTGCCGATAATCTGTTTTACCTTCCCGCCTGCAGTTCGCGAGAACGCGCTTTCCCTGCTAATCAGGGTTCGCCATTCTCCCTTCGCATCCAGCATTCGGTATTCTAGCTCCAAAATTTCCCCTTCCGAAGCTGCCGAGATGCGTTCCATATATTCCGAAGTTTTGCGTTTGAAATCCTCCGGGTGGGTAATCTGACGCATTAAATCCGAACCCATTGCTTGAATTTGTTCCGAGCTATAGCCGAGAATTTGAGCAGTTTCGCGGTTGCTGTAGATGTAACAATCTTCGATAACATCGTACAAATAGAGAATATTGGGGGAAGCTTCCGCTATTCTTTGAATAAAAAGCTTGCTCTCGCGCAAGGCCGTTTCTGCCTGGTGGCGAGCTTGAGAGATAGCAATGATTTCGGCTACAAACTGGAGCAACCCTACCTCTTCTGCAGTCCAATCTTTCTGATATTCGACGGCATCCAAACCGATCGCTCCTATCAACTGGCTGCCGTAGATAGCCGGCACCATCATCATCGACTGGATAGATTGGCGTTTTAATTCGGCTTTTTCCGCTGCAGCTTCTGGAGGTAAGTCTTCTACTCGCGACACGATAGCCGGCATACCCCTCATTAGCTGTCGGTGGAGCCAAGGGTGAGCCGCCAGAGGAATTTGCTGTAGCTGCTGGATTAAAGGCTCGATGCCTGGGGCGCACCATTCGTGGGTATTGCTGAAAGAGCTAGCCGGGCGATCGTACTGAAAAATATAGGAGCGATCGCTCATGCTAAACTCTCCCACCGCCTGCAGGGCGAATTCCATGGCGCTATCGAGATCTGCATCGATAAACTGTCTGGAAATGCTGCTTGCGAGTCGGTCTCTTTCCGCCCGTCGCTGCAGGGCGCTATCTATCTGCTGGCGCTCTAATTCCGCTCCCGCCCTGGCGGCGAATATTTTTAAAATCGACTCGTACTCCGGGTTGGCATCCATCGGCTTCACGTCCATCACCGCTAAATGACCCAGGATGTTTCCCACGGCATCAACTAAGGGAATGCCCAAATAGCATCGAGCGTTTAATACCACCAAATCCGCATCTTGGGGAAACATCTCTTGCACGCCATCTGGATAGTAGCAGGTGCTGCCGCCGATGACGTTAGCGCAGGGAGTACCTTGGAGGTCGTACTCGATAGCATCGCCCCAGGTGTCTCCCTGCCAAAAAGCCAAGCTGCGAACCCGAGTTTTGCTTTCGTTGGCGCACTCGCAAATTAAAGCGTAGGGTACTTGCAATACTTGCGCCAGGTTGCGAACGCAGGAGCGAAAGAACTCCGTACCTTTTTCGTAAGCGGTGCCCTGGACGATTAAATGGAGGGCTTCTTGCCTGCGCTTTCCGTCCGTGACGTCGATGCCGAAGGACTGGAATTCTACTAAGCGCCCCTGGCCGTCTAGGAGGGGTTGAATCGTCCAATTAAACCAGCGGCGATCGCCTTCAGCCGATACCATTATATGTTCTAAGGTTTCTGGATGCCTCTCGTCGAGGGCCGTTCGCAGAAATTTTTTAACTTCTGTTTTGATTTCTTCGTCTCCCAACAGTTCTATAAATTTAGTTCCTATCAGTTCTTCAGAGGTTTTGCCAAAAAAGCCACAGTAGGATTGATTGACAAAAGTTAGGGTCGTATCGGGATGCCATCTGGATACGAATACCCGGTCTTGAGATTCTACCAATTCTCGGTAGCGGGTTTCGCTCTCCCTGAGAGCCTCCTCCATTTGCTTGCGGCGGGTAATGTCGCCGGCGGTACCGGTGGCCCCGACGATTTTACCCGAGTCGTCTAAAATGGCGATCGCATTTACCAGCAGGTCGATGCGCCTGCCATCTTTGCTGACGTTAACCGTTTCGTATTGGAACACCGGCTCCCCGCGACCGAGAATGCGTCGGAAAGCTTCGCGATCTTTGAGCATTCTATCTGGCGCTGCGAAATCCGTCCAGGACCGGCCCAGCATTTCTGCTTCCGAGTAGCCGTAGATTTTTTGCACTGCCGGGTTGACAAAGGTATAATTCCCTCTTTCGTCCACCGACCAAATCGTATCCTGGGATGCTTCTACTAGGGCGCGATATTTTTCCTCGCTTTGTTTGAGAGCCGTTTCTGCAGCGAGGCGATCGCGTATTGAGTTTTGCAGTTGGAGGTTTTGTTTGTCTAATTCCGCTTTCGCTTGTTTTTCCTCTTCTAGCAGTTGAGCTTGAGCGATCGCTATGCCCAATTGAGCCGCTATCGCTTCCAGCAGTTCCGTTTCTTCTACAGTCCACTCTCGGTAGCGATCGCATTGATGCAAGCCGATTAACCCGTTGGGCTCTCCTTTATAAGAAGTGCGCGCTGCCAGGAGGGACTTTAGTTGAAATTCTTGGCAAAACTCCTGCAAATCCCGCAATAGGGGTTCTGCACCAACGTCTATGGATGCCACGCTGGCATCTTGCGACAATACTTCTCCGGCGTGGGGGTTGTCTTTTACCGACATCTCGAAATTACGACGAGATTCATAGCACTGTGTTAGATATTCACCCACTACTATCAATTTCGACTCCGGTTCTGGCAGATATTTATAGATAAAACCGCAACTGACATTAAACGCTTCTCCTATTTTAGCTGCTGCCGTCTCGAATATTTGCCGAACATCTAATTGGGAGCGAATTTCTTCCGTAATTTCTCGGAGCAAATTGCTGTGGTGCAGTTCTTTTTCTAAAGCTAATTCTGCTTGCTTGCGCTCCGTTATATCCAGAGCCGTGCCGAAGATTTTGCACGCCTGGCCTTGCTCGTTAAAAATTGCTTTTCCCCGAGTTTCGACGTATCTGAGGCTGCCATTGGGCCAAGGAATTCTCAAGTCGAATTGATAGCAAGTTCCCAGAGTAATTGCTTCTTCAAAAGTTTTTTGCCACAAATTCCGATCTTCCGGGTAAATAAGCTGAATGAATTCGGCATAGCTAAGTTCTCCTTCCTCTTTTTTTCTAGCAAAAATTCTAAATAATTCCTCGCTCCAAGTAAATTTTCCCGTTGCCACATCGTATTCCCAATTGCCTATTCTCGCAATTTTTTGAGCCTCTGCCAGATTAGCTTCGCTCCTTTGCAAAGAGGCAATTAATCTCGTTTTTTCCTCCTCTACGTTTCGACGATTGGTAATATCTAAAACCGTCGTCACCACAAAGCATTTTCCGTCCTGCCGTTCGAAGCAACCTCTGGTAACATAAACTATTATTTTTTCCCCATTTTTTCCCATTACTTTATATTCGCCGCTGTCATATTTTCCCCTTCTAATAAACTCTTTATATTGCTTAATTAGTTGGGACTTTTCCGACAAACTTAAATCGGGAAAATGAGTTGTAAATAGTTGACCCGTAAGTTCTTCGGGACTAAATCCATAAATTCTAGCGTAGGCAGGGTTGACTTGAAGGAAACGTCCGCGATCGTCGGTAACGCAAATTCCCACTTGAGCCGTACTAAAAATAGACTTATTGAGTCGGTGCTGGTTGCTTAATTCTGCTTGAGCTTTTTGCCTGGATACTATTTCTTCTTGCAGAATCGCATTTTCTTCTAAAAGTTGCTTTCGCAGTCGAACAATCTTTAATTGATTTTCAATTCTCGCTAAAACTTCTTCAGCTTGAAAAGGCTTTGTGATGTAGTCTTCGCCTCCTACTCTAAAAGCTTTAACCTTATCTATTACCTCGTCTTTAGCGCTAAGAAAAATAACTGGAATTTCCCGAGTTTTGGAATTTGCTTTAAGCTGCTCGCAGACTTCGTAGCCATCGATACCGGGCATCATAACATCTAGCAAAATCAGCTCCGGCCGTTCCGCTTCTACGGCGTTTAAAGCCAGATAACCGTCGGGAACAGGTCGTACTAAATAACCTTCTTCGGACAAAATTTCTAGTAAAAGACGCAAATTTGCCGGAGCATCATCCACTACTAAAATATTCGCTTTAGGAACCATTTCCAAATAATCAGTCATGTTTTTTCTTTGCTAGTTGAATTAAATTCAAGATTTTACTATATTCAAAATTATCCACCCAGGTCGTTAAAGAATCGGCGGCTTCGGGATTAAAGCCGCGTATTTTTTCTATTATATGATAAACTCCCTCCAAATTAACGCGAATGATGTCTCTTTCTAGGTTAGCAAGGATTGAGGGGGGAAGGGCTCCTAATAATTCTGGAGTTAAAGCTTCCTGCTTATCGCCCTCTACCTCCTGAGATGGAGATTCGCGGGATTCTTCGCAAACATAATCGACCCCCAAATGTTTCTCAATTGTATCAAAAATTTCTGCTTCCTGGAAGGGCTTGCGGATAAAATCGTCGTAGCCCGCCGCCGTTGCTAAGTCCCTTTCTTCATCGAAACTGCTGGCAGTCAAGGCAATAATTACAGTGGCTCTGCCTTCGGCGGTAGCCTTAATCCGTTTGGTGGCCTCGTAGCCGTCCATTGCGGGCATCCGCAGATCCATAAAGATGAGATGGGGCTGCCATTGCTTCTGGATGTCCAACGCTTCTTTGCCGTTGCTGGCTTCCCGCAGTTGAAAGCCCAACGGAGAAAGCAGTTGATGTAGAATCTGGCGGTTTGTCCATTTATCGTCGACAATTAAAATTCGGTACTGGGGCTGGTTCGGTTGGAGGGCAATAATTCGGCGCGGGGTTTTTTCGGTTTCGACTTCGGCTGCCTCGACAAGCTCTACTTTGAGGTCGAATTTAAAACAAGTGCCCCGATCTAGCTGGCTGCGGACCCCTATGCTACCGCCCATCAGTTCTATATACGACTTGCTAATAGATAACCCCAAACCGGTTCCTTCTTGCGCTTCGATGCCGGTGGCGGTTTGTACGAAGGGGTCGAAGATTTTATCTAGCTCTTCTGGGGCTATGCCGGGACCGCTGTCTTCTATCTCTAGATAGATTTTTGTATTTTGAGAATGGGGAATGGGGAATTGCGAATTTTCATCTCTCTTGCCCCTTGCCTCTTGCCTCTTGCCTTTAGCTCGCAATGAGACGCCGCCTTCTTTGGTAAATTTAATGGCGTTGTTGAGGAGGTTGATTAAGACTTGGCGTAGTTTGGTTCGATCGCACTTCACATATCGAGGGAAGTCGGGACGGCGATCGAAAATTAATTGCAATCCTTTCTCCTTGGCTTTGAGGCGGAAGGTTTCTTCTAAGTCGTCTAGCTGCCCGTGGAGGTCGAAGGCCGTTTCGTTGAGGGTGGTGCGACCTGCTTCTATTTTGGCCGTGTCTAAAACTTCGTTAATTAAGGCTAGCAAGTGTTCGCCGCTGCGCTGAATGATACCGAGATGCTGTTGCTGTTCCTTGGATAGGTTGGAATTTCGCAGCATTACTTGGGCAAAGCCGATAATCGCGTTGAGGGGCGATCGCAATTCGTGGCTCGTGTTTGCCAGGAAGGCGCTTTTGGTTTTGTTGGCCGCTTCTGCTGCTTCTTTGGCGGCGAGGATCGCTTCTTCTGCCCGCTTGCGCTCGGTAATCTCGGTATCGGTACCTATCAGAGCGATCGCCCGGCCTTCGGAATCTCTAATCGCTTTTCCCCGCACTAAGAACCATCGGTGGGAGCCGTCTTTGTGAACCATTCGATGCTCGCAAACGTATTCTGGGGTTTTTCCTTCTAAATGCTCTTTGGCGGCTTGCATGACTTTTTCGCGATCGCCTTCCCAAATGTATTCTACCCACGTTTCTAACTTGTTCTCTATTTCTTCGTCCCGATATCCCAGAATTGCCTTGATATTTGGATCCAAATATAGTTCTTCCGTGCTGAATTTCCACTCCCACACCCCTACTTTGGCCGCCCTAGTTGCCAATTCGTAGCGCTCTTCGCTCTTGCGCAAAGCTTTCTCTGCCTCTTTCCTTTCGCTGATATCCATACTTACTCCCACGAAACCGATGGCATTTCCATCTATATCTTTTAGCAAGGTGTTGATTACATAAGCGTAGAAAGTAGTTCCGTCTTGACGTCGGACGAGAAATTCTCCTTCCCAATATCCTTTTTCTTGGATGCTAGTTGTTATTTCCCGCCCTTTTACTTGCTCGGAGTTGGGTACCGTCATCGAGAAAATGTTTTTGCCGATAGCCGTTTCTGGCTTCAGTTGATATAAACTCTGAGCGTATTGGTTTAAGTAAATAATTCGCCCTTCTAAGTCGGTAGCGATCGCCGCATTCCTCACCCGATCTAACAAAAATGCCTGAAAAGCTATTTTCCTTTCCGCCTGTTTCCTTTCGGTAATATCGGTTATCATCCCCAAAGCGCCCTGATATTCTCCCCCTTCGTCAAAAATCCCCGCAGTCGAAAAAATTGCCCAGAGAGTGGAGCCATCTTTGCGGCGAAATTTGAAATCCTGTTTGTGGCTTACTTCTTCCTGGTAATTTTTAACGAAGTTAACCGCGATCGCCCGCCCCTCTTCATCCATGAAATCGAACATCGATTTCCCCATCATTTCCCTGACTTCATAGCCTAGCATTTCTGCCACTTTCGGGTTAACAAAGGTCGTTTTGCCAAGCTTATCGATCGCCCAGATGCCCTCGTTGGAGGTTTCTACGATCCGCCGATAGCGCTCTTCGCTTTCTGCCAAGGCTTCCATTGCCTTTTTGCGCTCCGTAATATCTTGTATTTGAGCGATGGTATAAAGGGGTTTACCTCGGCGATCGCGCACTAAGGAAACCCCCACCTCCGCCCAGATTATCTTACCGCTTTTGTGCAAGTAACGCTTCTGGAAATGGTAGTAAGGTATCTCCCCTGCTAGCAGTTTTTGCTGATAATTTCGGTCTTTTTTTTGATCTTCTAGATGGGTTATTGCCGCAACTTTGAGGTTTAACAGCTCCTTTCGGGAGTATCCCAAAGTTCGGCAAAGGGAAAGATTTACTCCCAAAAACTTCCCTGCCGGCGAAATCTGGCACATCCCCACCGTCGCCATCTCGAAGGCATTTCTAAATCGCTGTTCGCTCTCTTGCAGGGCAGTCGCGCGCTCGGCTACTTGTTTTTCTAAGGTGCGGTTGTAGTCTGCCAAGACTTTTTGAGCCTGCTTGCGCTCCCCGATATCGGCAAAAACGTTAATCGTATAAATAACGTTGCCCCTGGCATCGATAACCGGAGTGGATCGCATTTCTATAGGGATAATTTCTCCTTCTCGGTGAATTTCTAGATCGTCGGCGGTGACGTTTTCTCCCCCTAAGGCTCGCGCAGGCGGCAGGCGATCGCTCGGATACAGGCGATCGCTGTCGGCGACATAGAGCGGATAACAGACATCCTGCCTGTTATACGAGGAGATGTCTGCTGCGGTTTTTTCTGCCCCTAGCAACTTTTCTGCAGTTTGATTGAGGTAGGAAACGTTACCCTTTTCTTCTACTAACATCACTCCCACCGGCAGGGCTTCTAATATTTGGGTTAATTTTGCCTCGCTTTGGCGAGCTCTGGCGAACAGTTTGGCGTTTTCTATTGCCACCGCCGCCGATGCCGCTAGCATATTTAATAGTCTGATTCTCTCCGATGTAAATGCCCCGGTTACTAGATTGTTTTCCAAATATAAAATGCCTGCCAGTTTCCCTTGATTTTGCAAGGGAGAACACAATACCGATTTTGGTTTTTGTTTGAGAATGTAGGGAGTATTAGTAAAGTTTCCTTGGCTAACTGCATCGTTCAAAACTACGTTTTTTTGCGTGCGAATCGCATAATTAACTATTGAATTAGAAACCAGGGGCATTTCGCTTTCTCCGCTGACTGTTTCTATCTGGATAGACTGCAAAACTTCTACGTTACCCTTGGCATTTGCCGCCGCCTCTACCGCCCATTTTCCCTCCTCTTTTTCCATGATTAAATAACCTTTTTCTGCCCCCGCATTTTCGATAACTATTTTCATCATTTTGGCTAACAAACTTTCTAAAATAATCTCTCCGGCTAGGGTTTGCGATGCTTTGATGATGCTGCTTAAATCTAAGGAAGCGGTATCGGTGCTATTAGTTTTTTGTGGGCTGTTTTTTTGCGAAAAATTATAAATTCCTTCTAGTTCTGTTTCTGAGAGTTTGTTGGCAAAAAACTGAGAATATTTAGTTTCCAAATTTTTGACTTTTTTTCGATTTTGAAAGCGGTGGTAAGCGGAGCGAGCTTTCCTAAGATAAGTTTGGGCAATTTCTGCCATCCCACTTTCTAAATAAAACTCTCCTGCTAGCTCGTAGCTTAATGCTTCGTCGCCAATTTCTCCCTTTTCTTTTGCTTCTTCGATCGCTTTTTCATAAGCCCTAGCAGCTTGCCAATTATCCCCTAAATTTTTCGCTTTTTTTGCTGCTAATAAATACTCTTTAAAAACTCCTTTTTTTTGATTTTCTAAGTTCTGAGGATGACGTTCGGTATTTTTAGCTTTGATTTTATCCATTGCTATCCGCCATTTTTGCTCTCGGCGATCGAAGCTTAATAATTCTTCTTGTGAAAGTGCTTTTAAAAATTCTCTAAGTAAAAAAGCGTTGCCCTTAGTTTGGGCATAAACTACTTCGATTAACTCCCGGCAATTCTCCTGCGGACAAGCCATGGCTTCTGCAATTAAAGCGCTAACATCGGTTTGACTTAGGTTGTCTAATTTTATAAACGATGCTGCCCTCAATTCTGTTTCTATCTGTTTTAAGGCTATCGACCCCTCGGCATCTACTTCCTTCTGCCGATAAGCACCAATAATTAATAAGTTTTTAATCTGAGCATTGCATGAGGTTTTTCTTAACAGTGTCAGCGACGCTTCATCGCCCCATTGTAGGTCGTCTATAAATAAAACTAAAGGATGCTTTTCACCGCAAATAACTAGGATAAATTTTTGAAAAAAATAGTTAAAGCGGTTTTGCGATTGTATGAATTCAACTAGGGGAACCCATGGTTGTTTGCCAATGACTTTTTCTAAGTTGGGGATTATTTCTATTAATACTTGTCCGTTTTGACCGACGGCGGTCAGGATTTTCTCGCGCCATAGCTTTAAGGTGCTTTCCGTTTCTCCCAACAAGCGATCGCACCAATTATTAAATGCTAGAGCAATTCCATAGTAAGGAATTTGTCGATCGCGATCGCATCGAGCGCTAATAAAGTTCCCCCCACTAGCTACCACTACTTTCTCTAGTTCCCTCACTAATGCCGATTTGCCAACTCCCGCATCCCCTCCTACCAGCAGCATTTCTTTTTGGCCGTCCCTGGCAATTCTTTCCCAAGCTTTTACCAGTATTTCTAATTCGCGATCGCGACCGTACAACTTCTGCGGAATTTCCAATCTGTCGGCAACGTCGGATCGCCCCAAACTAAAAGTCTCTATTTTCCCCCCTTTCTCCCATCGCCCCAAACATTCTCTTAAGTCTGCCTGCAAACCGCAAGCAGTTCTATAACGATCCTCGGGATTTTTTGCCATTAGCTTCATTATTATTTGGGAAACAGTTTCGAGGGAGGTGGCATCCAATCTTTCTGTTAATTCCCGAGGCACTATCGCTTCTTTGGCAATATGACTGTGGATTAATTCCAAAACGTCCTCGCTCTCGAAAGGCAGCTCTCCTACCAACAGTTGATATAAAGTCACCCCCAGAGAATAATAATCGCTGCGATAGTCCATCGCCCGATTCATTCTCCCCGTCTGTTCTGGAGAAATATAAGCCAGAGTACCTTCTATGAAGCTCGGGTTCTCGAAGTTCGGCATTTCTCGCGATCGCGCCGTCGAAATCCCGAAATCGATAACTTTGACCAGACCGCTTTTAGGTTCCAGCAGAATATTGCTCGGGTTGATGTCTTTGTGGATGATGCCTTCGCCGTGAATTTGCCCTAAAATTTCTGCCAGGTCGATAGCTATTTTTAACCACTCCGATAGTTCCAGTTTTCCCGCTAGTTTTAGCTTAGTTAAGTCCGTCCCCCCAAAGTCTTCTAATACTAACATCGGGCGATCGTTTCTCGATAAGATTTCGTAGGCTTTTACTACGCCGGGTAAGTTCAATTTTCTCAAGATTTCATACTCTCGCTTAAAGCCCACTATTCTTTCTGGGGAAGGATAAGCATCTTTTAACATTTTCAGCACTATTTTTTCGCCGCCAGAGGTTCTTTCCCCTCGATAAATTAAAGAGTTACTGCTTTCGTAGAGTTGCTCTGTTATTTTGTATCCAGGAATTTTTAACATAATTTTTTTAACATCAACCTTTTGCCGCTTTATTTTGAGTAGGAGATACCCCGTTATTTCTAGCTAATTTTTACAGTTTTTCTCAGTATTTTGTGGAGTGAAACGGAACCCAACAAATACGTTCGATTGTTCTGAGTTTCAATTGTCTTCTAGTCTAGCAGGAAAATCTATCGGGGTGTTTCTCAAGAATGTAATTGGCCCGCGTCATACTCATAATCATACTTAGAAAAGCGGCAAATATGAGATTCCCATCAATGGGACTCTTCTTTTGTAAGGCCACTCTGTCCCAGTTAACTTTTTTGCATCGTCAATATTTGATTTAATAATCAACATAAAGCTTCCTAGATAGCAGGTCAAAAAACCCGGTTTGTTCAACAATACCAACGCCGGTGCATCTTGTTGGTCGTGCGGACCTCCGTGGAACCCGACGTATTTGTTGGGTTCCGTTTCACAGGAGCCCAACCTACGAATGGTATTTTTTTTTGGCGAAGGTACTGTTCGGCGAAGGTATTGTTCAAAAAACCGGGTTTCAAAAAACCGGGCGATACCAATGGGCCCGCCTCATCCCCCAACACTGGCCTCCAACCTGCCATCTTCAAAACTTAAGCCCTGGCCTTTTTTCATCTCGACCGTCCAGCAAATCTGTAATAGCTTGCTGGAGGACAGGAATAGTATTATTAATTATTTGTACATCGGAGTAAAAATTGGAATAGTTCCGCTTGCTCTGCGGACTTTCAATTAACTTAGTAATAGCATCTCCGATTTGATGATTGCTTTCGTAAAAATCAATAATAGCATCGGCAGCTAATTCTACCTTTTGGTCGTCTTCTTCATATTCTAATCTGTCTATAACTAGCTCTAATTCTGGCAAATCTTGTAAAGCTTTCTCTTCAAAAAGTTCCGGTTGATTTTTAATTACTTCCAGAAAGGCATTAATAATTCTATCGGGTTCCATAGTATCTTTCTCTAGCAAGGATGCAATTGTAAGAACGCACCCCACAATATCACATAAGTTTCTCTAAGTCAATAGGCCATAGACAATTAACAATTAGCAATAGACAATTAACAATTAACAACCGACAATAAAAAAAGAGACCCACAAAGCAGGTCTCTACTAACATAACAGGCGAAAAGCCTGTTCTACCAACTAACACAGGCGAAAAGCCTGTTCTACCAACTAACAATTACTTATTTTTCTGCTGAGTCTTAGCCTGTTCCATAGCAATTTCTTTCATGGCTTGGAACGAGCTAACATTTGAAGAACCTTCAATAGCTTTCACTGCTAAATCTTGAACCTGTTTCAGGGCAGAATCTAGTTGTTTGGACAAACTTTGAATTCGCATTTCCTGATTTTGAATGGTCTGGTTCAAAGACTGAAGTCGCAATTGATAAACCTGTTTTTCTCCTTCAATTTCCTTCGCCAACAAATCCGCTTTAACCTTAGCCTGATAATTGCCAATATTCCGACCGTTCTCCTTGCCGTTCTTAATGTTCTCTTCCAGTTTTTTCTGGAACTCTTCCACCTGCAAGGTCGCATAAGCATATTCCTTTTCGCGATCGCCTATCTCTTTCTCCCGCTGGGCCCATTGTTTCTCCCGTTCTTCCCGCAGCTCTTCCAATTCTTTGTACAAACGCTTCTTATTCTCTTCGTACTCCTCGGTATCGATATCCCGTTGCAGTACCAAATCGTACTCGTAAGACTCCTCGTCCCGAACCCGACTTTTATTCAGATTCTCGTTGCGTTCTTTAACAAACCTTTCCCGTTCCTGCCGTTCTTTTTCCCAAGCTTTAGTCCGTTCGGTGGTTTGCTGTTGTAACGCTTCCTGACGTTCTTCAAATTCTTCGGAAAATGTCTTAGCGCTTTCTTCGTATTGTTGGATTAAATTATCCAAAGTCTCGTCGCCGACTTCTGCCAAATTATGCAAATTTTGTAGCTGCTGCAGTTCCTCCGCCACCGCTTCCTGAAGCTCTTCTAACTTAGTAGCCTCCGATGTCAGCTTTTCCGACAGCTCGCTGACGGCCCCACCAAAACCGGCTTGCAACAGGAGCAAACTTTCGATAGTATTTTGCAATTTTGGCTTTTCATTGCTGCTAGATTTCATCGATTTAATTGCCTCTAAAGTAGGGTGAATTTGGCTCGCATCTTCTAAAGATATAGGAGGACTTGGGTTATCTTTATCAACCTGTTGTAACTGAGACTCCAACTGCGCTTTTTCCTTTTTTAATTCTGCAAAAGCATCTAAAATTTCAGCTTTGGTGTTTTTGGAATTTACTCTTTTAGCCATTTTTTTTCTTTCCTTTTGTGTTTGGGAATTGGTAATTGGGAATTGGGAATGGGGAATGGCTAATAGCGGCAATTAGCCATTAGCCATTAGCCATTAGCCATTAGCCATTAGCCATTAGCGATTAGCAGTATTTGAACCGTTATTAGAAGAAGCAAAAGCCCTCATCGCTAACTCTTGAGCCTGCCTCATTACCGCTTGCAACTGAGTGGAAATATCCCCTATTTGTTCCGTTTGTCGTTGAATAGTTTCTTCCAAAGATTGAATTTGCAACTCGTAACCCCGCTTGCTACCTTCCCACTCTTTCGCGACTAAATCTGTCTTAACTTTTGCCTCCCTTTCCGCATCCTTAATCGCATCTTCTTTCGCCTTAATATATGCCAGCTTTAACTCCTCCTCTATTCCGGCTGCTTTTTGGCGTTTTTCCTCAAAATCTGCTTGATTTTCTGCTAAATAACTTTCCCGTTCTTGCCAGTTTTTCTCTTTTTCTCGGTTTGATGCTTGCAATTCCCGCTCTAACTTGCGCCGCGTCTCTTCGTAATCGTCCGTTTCTATTTTGCGCTCTCGCTGGATTTCGTATTGATAATCCCCCGCTTCTTCTTGGCGTTCTTTGGTCAAAAGTTGATTTTGCTCTTCAACGGCTGCCTCGTATTCTTGTTGCTCTTTTTCCCAGAGTTTCCGCTGGCTCGCCATCTCTTTTTCTAAGGCTTCCAACTGCAGGGCGGCATTTTGTTCGATCGCGTTTAATTTTTCTCGGTGTTCTTGAGTTAAAATGTGCAAGGAATCGGCGACTACTCGGATTTTTTGTAACTCCTGTAATTGTTGCGTTTCTATTTCGATCGCCTTTTGTAATTCGTCCAGCTTGAGAGATTCTGCATTTAACTTTTCTGACAGTTGATGGACGATTTCGCCAACATCTAATTGCAAATCCGCCAAACCTTTAACGATGCTATCGACGGTGTAAGTGCTGGCTCGTTCGAGAATCTCTTGGTTTTTCTCCTTCTCTGCTTCCTCTTCTTTGGTGGCGACTTTCGATTCTATCTTTTTCTTTTCCGCAATAATTTGCTGGAAAGATTGCAGGATTTTTGCTTTGCTGTTTTGCAGGTTATTTAGTGCCATTTTTTTCCTCTTTGGTTCTTGTTTTTTTTGGGTTTAATTTCTGTTGTTGTTTGTCTTTGAAGAAACCGGGTTTCTGTTGGGAAAATAGGGAGCTTTAGGGGCAAAGTATTGGGGGAATAATTGTTCGGAAAAAGCGTTAACTTTCTCCTCCCACACTCCCCACACTCCCCACACTCCCCACACTCCCCACACTCGCCATTTAAGACGCTGCGGGCATGGCGCGATCGCTCCCCGGCGGCAAGGCAGCATCGCCGCGGGCACTCAAACTCGCAGTTTCATAACCATTGTTGCCGTTGCCACGAGCGGCCATCAAACTAGCAACTTCATGAGGAGGCAAATTATCCAAACAAACCATTTGCCGAGTTCCCTCTAAATCGATGGTGCGCGATAGATTGTTTTCGTCCCCTAAAACTACTGCCGCTTGCTCGATCGCCGACCAATCAGTTCGCTCTTTCCACTGCCATTTTAGGCTGTAATAATTGATAGGTTTTACTACCCCATTTTCGTCCGGTTTTTGACCGGAATGCTTGACAAATTCGGGTATAAAAATCCCTATTGCCGGCTCCACTCCCCGAGCTTGAACTGAGGCAACTAAACGATTAAAATCTCCTAAAGAACGAGATTTTATATACGTTACCATGACAACTCCTTGGGGCAATTCGCCGGACTCTGCCACAAACCACAATTGCCCCCACAAGGTATTGGAAGTCTGTCCCAAACTGCCGAAAAACTTACTAAATTTGAGGATTGTCATGGAACATTTAGAGCCGTAATCGGTGTCTCCTATCGTCCATTGCCCCGATTGACAATTGTTGCGAACGACGATGGGAATTTCTGGTACTAAAATCGCTTCTTTTGGTTTGGAACCAAATACAGATATTGTCGGTTTTTCGCTTGTTTTAACCATTGTTTTTTCTTTCCTTTCTTTTGTTGTTTTCGTTTCGCTTTTGGGTTCTCCGTGGGGCAATTAACAATTAACAATTAACCATTGACAATTGACAATTACCTAACTAAATGCGGAGTTCTTTCGGGTTCTGGATATTTGTAATCCGCGATCGCCTCTTCTTGGGCTTTAATAATTCGCAAAGCTCCCACCAGATGCTCCAGCATTTGTATGTGAGCGGGGGTAAAGTGAATGCTAAAGCCTTCCCCGTCCCGGGCGTATCCGGGGCATACAAGAGAAGCTGAGTTTTGTTCCTCGTGGGTCGCTATGTACAACCAATCTTCATCCTCTAACTTATAATGAGTGTCAGTCCAAGTTCTGAGCATCGCGATTCTTCCTTTTTAAGTATTCTCAGAAACCAGGTTTCTTGGCTTTGTCCAAAAAACCGGATTTCTCCACCGGAATGGGCCAACTTTTACATGGCCTCAATGACCAAAGCGCTAGATATGGAGTGTTGGCCGACTTTTGATGCGGGCCAACGCTGCCAGTAGCGGTTGAGCTTTTGTTGATTTCTTAATCAACTATTTTCATAGTAGCGGCTGTTGATTAAATCGTCAAGTAAAAGTTGAAATTTTAGTCAAAAAAGTCTAAAATGCTTGCAGCAGGTAACACGCCGTCAGCACCCCGCCCTAAAGATGCGGCGGCTCACGGCCTCGTTGATGTACGGTATGCTGACCCGGCTGACGTCCTTAGATGACTACGTTAAGTAGGTAGGCAAAAATATTTGCAGAAAATTTTCCCCGTAGAACAGACATCTTGTCTGTTCGGTGTCTAATTAATTTGGCACTCCATAGTTATCAGTAAGAGTTTAAGAACCTACCTTGGGATGCCTCGCCAGTCCCAAGCTCTAGAACTAAATTGCTAATTACCTACTCTTGCCTCTTGCCTCTTGCCTCTTGCCTCGTATGATAACCTTGTCAAGGCGAACATTACCCTGCTTGCAGGAGTTTTACTTCTATGCCTACAGCTCGAAAGCGCGAGTTCATAATTGCTTGAACGAAAGACATAAGCAAGATGTCACCGTCATTAGTAAAGCCAAGGCGGTAGAAGATTAGGGAGGAAAAATCCTCCCACCTTTTAAATTTACGGCGGTTGAAACCGATCGAGCTATTTGCGTAGCTTAACTCGACGTCGAATTTCCGAGCCCGTGTTAAAACATCGCGGCTCCTATTCTCCCACTCTTTTTGCCGTGGAAAAAACTTTTGGAAAACTAATCAAAGAAGCGCGTAAGGACAGGGGTTACTCCCAACGAGAGTTGGCCATCCACTTAGGAGTGGACTTTACTTACCTGTCCAAGCTGGAAAACGATCGGGCCGACTACGCCCCAAAAGAGGACGTCATTCGGGCCCTGGCCAGAAATCTCAGTTTAGACGAGGACGAATTAATTTTCCTCGCCGGCAGGATTCCCCAGAAGTACGAACAGTTACTCAAAGAGAATCCGAAGGAGATGTTAGCTCTGTTCCGCAGAATGGAGAACAATCCCGATTTTGCACGCGAAATATCTCGAATCACAAAAGAGAGAAAACGAAAGTGAGTATTTTAAAACCATATCGGTTCTATCCGAAAGAGTCTATCGAACGTAAGGCCAATGAGATTCTGTGGCGGATGCAGTCCCTAGGAAATTTTGCTCCCATAAGGCCGCTAGAGCCGTCTTTAGTAGCTGACTTTCTCGATTTGGGAGTAGTTTGGGACAAAATCGAACCGGATGAAGGGGGGGCGATCGCGGCCCGCATTCTGCCAACAGAGAGACTGATCGAAATCGACGAGGGTATATTGGATAAACCCGAAGGTTTCCAAGAATCGACTCTCGCCCACGAAATCGGTCATTGGGTATTGCACGTCAACCAAGACGAAGTAGATGGCATTGTCAAACAGTTAGAATTAGATCTGGGTAATTGTGGGGCTCCACAAAAATCCCAAGAGCCATTTATATGTCGCGGTCCCAGCGGCAGTAAAATCGAATCTATAGAATGGCAAGCTCAATATTTTGCCAGTTGTTTGTTAATGCCCCGCCAAATTTTGCAGGAGAAAATCAAAGGCAAAGATTTAATGAAGTGGTCCCACCTTTATCAACTAAAAGATGAGTTAGGAGTGACTATTTCTAATTTAACCCATCGCCTGCAAGATTTAGGCTTAATTTCGATTTCCAAAGGCAGCCGCAAAATTTATCCCGGTTCTGCCAAACAAGAAGGACAAAAAATGCTTTTTGGATAGATTAAAGGGAATGGTTAATTGTCAATTGTCAATTGTTAATTGTTAATTGTTAATTCCCCATTCCCCATTCCCCAAAATTGCTAATAATATCCTTTATCCTCAAACATTTCTTCGCAAGAAACCTGCTTAATCTCTTTCAGCCCCAAGGCTTGTAAATAAGAAATCCACTCGGCGGGAGTATCTTCTATTTCCAACGCACCTACTATCCTGGCAACGCTAGCTATCCAAGGAAGGGTCGAAATTTTGTATCCTTGCCAGTCGGTCTCTAAAGTCAACCAATCGGGCAAGCTGTTGGGGTCAAAATTAGTTGATAATTTCCAGCTAGCCCGAAAACAATACATTGGTTCTTTTTTTGACATCATCGAGTCAGTTTTAAAACAGCAAAAGTTCCGTAAAACTTTAACAAACTTATCTATTTTTTGCCAGCAGCTACAGCTAACTCTTGAACCAGACGCTTTTGTAAATCAGCCATCAAATTTTCACCGCTTCTGCGGGCTTCCCAGGGCCCCGAGGCAATCCCTCTTATTGTCCATTCTCCCTGCATAAAATCTTCATCTTCTGAAACAGTTCCCGCATAATCAATAGAACCTTGACTGCTGGTGAGGTAGCGCTTAGTAAAGCTAACTTTGCGTCCGATAACCTCGCCGCTAATGGTGGCTTCTCCTAAATAATTGTCGTCTAATATATTGCCGCTCAAAGCATTACCAGTTTGAACTAAAGTTGCTTCAAACCGGGTAGGCTCTCTTTCCTGCCAATAGGTTCCCAACCAAGTACCGCTTAAGTCTGCCATTGGATTTTAATGCTAATAATTTGTTAGGGTCTTAAGAAAAGCTTAACCTATATTAGCTCGATTTGACAAGTTTAAATAAAATCGGATGTGGTAGGATGATTTACGATCGATTTCTTGCGGATAGCTACCGCAGGAGATTGGGTAAGGGACTTGTTAAAAAATAAACTACCAGTCTCTTGTAGTCTCTTGTAGGTTGGGCGCGCGCGAACCTCCACCCAACACCGGTATCTTATTAAATTGCAAGTCCCTAATTGGTAATAGGTAATTCTATCCAGACAATTTATGAAACCCCAGCTCGATGCTTTTGAAATACTGAGTCAGTCTCCGCCAGGTACCTCTACTTGGCAGTGGATTTTATCTCATCCTATTCCCAAAACCGATAAGGGCGTTCTGGTGCGTCCCGAACAGCCGGGGTTGACTCCGGGTTACGAACCTAAGTTTTTATTAAAAATGGCTAGTGGTGCTAGTTGCCAGTTAGGAGATTCGGTGCCGATGGTTGTTAAGGCGGGAGTTTTTATCGCTAAAGTAGGTTCTATTGTAGTTGCTCCCGTGTATGTTTTGTTTCAGTTTCGGGAGAGCGATCGCATATATGAAGTTTGGATAGACAGTCATGCAGGCAGGCATCTGCCTTCTCCTTTGCATCGGCTTCAAGAAATGTCTTATTTGAGTTTTTTGTTGATTGAAGAACGCCCCCAACCGGAGCGGGTTATTAATATAGATAATAAAATTGATTGGGCTCGGTTGGCGGCAAAGGTTGAGACGGTGCCGCCTTGGGACCGGGCAGCTTTTAAAGCGGCAACAGCTACAGCACCTCCTGCTTGCGAACTGTGGGCAAATAAAAGCGGGGGGGCGGAGGCAAAATCGGCGATCGCTCTTTTAAACGATCGCTTTCGGCAGGGCGATCGCAGTTTGGGTACATACAAACTCAGCCGGCAGGTATTAGCATTACCCAAACAAAAACAGAGGCAATTATACACAATGCTACACGAATTTTCCGATTTTAACCCGCAAAACGACCCTAGGGGCGAGCGCAAAAGCGGTAAGCTAGTCATGGATGATGTCACATATATTTGGAAAATTGATTATCTGGATTTAAGCATGACCCTGCTATCCGATAATCCTAGCGATATCGAGCGGACAGTGCGGGTTTTATCCCTCTTCAGAGCCGACGAACTTTCAATCGCTGAAGCGATTACTACGAACGATCGCTGAAGCGATTGCGGCGAACTACGACTGGCGATCGCTCTTAGGCAACCCAGTTTTTACTTGATAATGTTGCTTGCTGGATTACTGTTACTGTCGCTTTCTCTTCGTTAACTTTCGGATAGCCGTGTTTTCTTAACAACCGCTTTACCATCACGGTCATCTCTGCTTTGAGAGATTCTCTTAAGTGCCAGTCAACTTTAACCTGGTTTTTGATGGCTTTTACTAACTCTTTAGCTATCTCTTTAAGCTCGTCATCTCCTAATACTTGAACTGCATTATCTTTGACTTCCAAAGCATCGTAAAAAGCAACCTCTTCTGCTGTTAAACCTAAATTTTCTCCTCGCTTTCTAGCATCTCTAATTTCTCTGGCTAATTTGATGAGTTCGTCGATTAATTGGGCTGTTTCTAAAAAGCGGTTTTCGTAACGTTTTAAGGTTGCTTCTAACATTTCTTGGAAGCTGCTAGATTCGGCTATGTTTTGACTGCTTCTGGTTTTTATCTGGTCTTTAATTAATCTTAGGAGGATTTCTCGGGCGAGGTTTTTTTGGGGGATTTGTCGGATTTCGCTGAGAAAGTCTTCGGAGAAAATTGAGAGGTTGGGAGTAGTTAAACCGGCTAATTTTAAGAGGTCTGTTGCTTCTTGGGAGACGATCGCCCCAGAGATTATCTCTCTCACGGCTAAATCTAATTCTGCTTGACTTTTGCTGCCGTTGCCGGCGGTTGGTTTTTTGAGGGCGGCGGCTATCCCTTGGAAAAAAGCAATCTCATCTCGCAAGTCGATGCCGGTATCGGTGGCGGAGACGAGGGCGTAAACTCGCGATAGTTCTTTGACTGCTTTGGTATAGTTCTCCAAACCGTTCTCCAGAGATAAAATTACATCCATCGCCCCTGCCATTACCGATAAGCGTTCCCGACCGCTACCAGTAAAAAAGTTACGATAATCAAAATCGCCGAACATCGCCCGGACTTCTCGATATTTGCGGCGCAAGAGAGCGATCGCTGCTTCTGTCTGGAAGCCGGTTTGTTGGCGATCGCCCTCGCTGTAGTGACTGAGGGCGGCCTTGAGGTTGTCGGCGATGCCGATGTAATCTACCACTAACCCGCCGGGTTTGTCGCGGAAAACTCGGTTGACTCGGGCGATCGCTTGCATCAAACCGTGACCTTCCATGGGTTTGTCTATATAAATAGTATGCTGGCAGGGGGCATCGAAACCGGTCAGCCACATATCGCAGACGATGGCTAGTTTCAGTTCGTCTGCGGGGTTTTTAAAGCGTTTGGCTATTTCCTCGCGGCCCCTTTTGCTGCGGATGTGGGGTTGGAAGGTTGCCGGATCCGAGGCCGAACCGGTGATAACTACTTCGATCGCGCCCTTGTCGTCGTCGCCGTCATGCCACTGGGGGCGGAGTTTGACGATGGCGTTGTAGAGGTCGATGCAAATTTGGCGACTCATGCAAACGATAGTTGCTTTGCCTTCGAGGGTTTTTTGGCGGGTTTCAAAATGGTTGACGATATCGGCGGCGATCGCTTCGAGGCGTTTGGCTGCCCCTACCACTGCTTTGAGTTGAGACCATTTGCGCTTGAGTTTTTCTTTGGTGGTGGTTTCTTCTGCTTCGGTGACTTCCTCAAATTTGGGGTCGATGCGGGGTTGTTCGCCGGCTGCCAGTTGCAGCTTGACGATGCGGCTTTCGTAATATATAGGAACGGTGGCGCCGTCTTCCACTGCCTGCTGGATGTCGTAGATGTGGAGGTAGTCGCCGAAAATTTGGCGGGTGTCTCTGTCGTCGGCTTCGATGGGAGTGCCAGTGAAGCCGATAAAGAGGGCGTTGGGGAGGGCGTCGCGGAGGTATTTGGCGAAACCGTAGGAGATTTGGGGGCCGTCTGGGGTGTTGGTGACTTTGGCTTCGAGGCCGTATTGGCTGCGGTGGGCTTCGTCTGCCATAAAGATAATGTTGCGGCGATCGCTCAATTGTTCGTATTCGGAGCTGCCGGTGTCTGGGGCGAATTTTTGGATAGTAGTAAAGATGATGCCTCCAGAGGCGACCTTTAAGAGTTCTTTGAGATGTTCGCGGCTTTCTGCCCGGAGGGGGGTTTGGCGGAAAAGGGATTTGCTGGCGGCGAAGGTCTCGAAGAGTTGACCGTCGAGGTCGTTTCTGTCGGTGAGGACGACGATGGTAGGGTTTTCGGCGGCGACGCTTTGGGCGATTTTGCCCGCGTAAAATGCCATTGTGAGACTTTTACCGCTGCCTTGGGTATGCCAGATGACGCCGATTTTCTCGTCGTTGGCGGCATCGAGGCGTTGGAGGGTGGAGTTGTAGGCTTTGTTGGCGGCGTGGTATTGGTGGTAGGCGGGGATTTTTTTGTTGAGGTTGCTGCTGTCTGGGTGGAAGACGATGAAGTGGCGGAGGATGTCGAGGATGGTTTGTTTGGGGAAGATGCCTTTGATGGCGGTTTCGAGTTCGGGGCTGTTTTTGGGGGAGATGGTTTCTCCGTCGATGGTTCGCCAGGAGAGGAAGCGTTCTAAACCGGCGGTGAGGCTGCCGACTCTGGCTTGGAGGCCGTCGGAGAGGAGGATTATTTGGTTGTAGATAAAGAGGTTGGGGAGTTCGGTTTTGTAGTTTTGGATTTGTTGATAGGCGCTTTCGATGGTGGCGTTTTCGTCGGTGGGGTTTTTTAGTTCCATGAGGGCGATGGGGATGCCGTTGATGAAGATGACGAGGTCGAGGTCGCGTTCTTTTTTCTGGTGTTTGACTTTAAATTGGTTGACTGCCAACCAGTGGTTGTTGTCGGGGTTGTCGAAGTCGATGAGTTTGAGGTTTTTGTGTTTGGTTCGTCCGTTTTCTCGGTAGGAGATTTGCTGGTATTCTGTGAGGAGTTGATGGAATTGTTGGTTGTTTTGGAGGAGGTTGGGGGTTTGGGGGCGGGCGAGTTGGTGGATGGTTTTGGCGATTTCGGCTTCGGGGATTTCGGGGTTGATGGTTTCGAGGGCGGTTTGGAGGCGTTGTTGCAAGAGGGTGTCTTGATAGGTTTGTCTTTCCCCACTGGGGGAGTTGGGGGAGAGTTCGGCGGCGTTGAGGGTTTCGTAGTCGAGCTCGGCGAACCACTGGAGGGCTGCTTCTTCGACGGCTGATTCTAGGAGTTTGTCGGACATGGCGGGTTTTGGGTTGGGGTTGACTTTTTTAATATAGCACGGTTTGGTTAATTGTTAATTGTCAATGGTTAATTGTCAATGGTTAATTGTTAATTGTTAGTTGTTAATTGTTAATGGTTAATTGTCCGAAACCCACCTGTAGGGGCAATGGCATTTTAATAACAGAAAGGTTAACGGTGGGAGGGGGCATCCGCATTCGGAAAGATAGGTTAACGATTTCTCCAAGAAGTTATCGCCCGAATGCTTTACCCCTACAGATTTTTGTGGTTAATTGTTAATTGTTAATTGTTAATTTCTATTTGTTTTTCTGCTTCTTTAACTCGTATTTCCCCCGACATTAATTTGGGGAGGAGGGTGTCGCGGATGTTGGCGAGGGTTTGGGATTCTTCTACATTAGCCACCAGTTTTTTTCGTAAAGGCAAAACCTGATTTAAAAACTTGTCTAGCAGTTTCCTTTCGGGAATCACCAAATCGGCATCAACTATAACCTTTGCATTCATATTTTTTTGAACCGACCCGCTGGCTACTCCTTCAGAATACTCTCGATAAAGTCGCGATTTTAAAAACCCGTAAACGTAGTAAGCATGAGACAGAGATTGAGCTTTTAGACGAACTAAATAAGAAGCAAAAACTGCATCAACAGGCTCTTCTATAATCGCTGACTTTCCAGGATCAGCCATTCTTGCTACTATTATATCGCCCACTTGAAGGGCATACTTGGGTTTTTTATTTTCATCAATTGTGCAATAAGGCACGGAATCCCACTCGATCCAGTTTTGCTTGTTAATATCCATTACTCGAAGAAACTTTGGGCCTATCGGTTCTTGAGCTGCCTTTTCAGTATACCCGTATTGTGTGCTGCACAACTCAGACAGCTTTTTAACCTCCCACCCCTTCGGAATCTCCCCCAAAACCGAGTCCTCGAACTCCTGGGGGAACAATCGAGCAGTTGCCGCATCCATGTATGCCGGTTGTCTGCCTTCCTTCTTAGCGCGAACCGGGTCAAAATCCACAAACCAGGATTTAAAGATAGCCGATGCCATAGCTTCGAGGGTTTGGTTAGTCTGGCGGTTGAGTTCGATTTTGTCGTCGAGGGTTCCCAGGATGCGAGCGATCGCCCGTTGTTCCGCGAGTGGGGGAAGGGGAAAATAAAGCCGATCCAAAGTTGCAAGGTTAATATTGTCTTGAACGCTTCCACTCGCTTCGTGCTGAATGCGTCGTTTCAAATAGCGAAACATATACTCAACGAAGTAAACATCGCACTTGGAATCGTCGGCAATAAATCCTACCATACTGTCAGGAAAGCAAGCAGGAAAACTTAAAACACCTGTTTCTGCGATGTTAGCAGCGATTGTGATGCACATGGTTTTCGCCGGCCAAAGCCGACTTTGAGCTAAACCCGCTTCACTGTATGTCTGCTGGTAGCTCGTAATTCTTCCTCCAGAGGCTTTTACATCTCCGGTTTGAATAAAGGGATAGGGACCACCGTAGAGGTGCTGCGCGTAACGTGGTCTGTGGCGAGAGCGCCCTCTGTTGATTTCGCCCAGGTCTCCCAGTTTAGCCATCTCCCAACTTTGGGGCAGCGAACCGTTTTCCATACCTCAAACCTCCTCAAACAAATTCTAAACAATTCAAACAACAAAAAGAGCGCACCTCAACCGAAATGCGAACCACCAGCAATTATAACAGTTACTTCGATTAAAAAGCGAGTCACCCCTGCCCGCCATCAGGAAAAACCCGGTCCGGAACCATTTCCACCCGGTCCCGAACCATTCCCACCCGGTCCGGAACCGTTCCCACCCGGTCCGGAACCGTTCCCACCCGGTCCCGAACCATTCCCACCCGGTCCCGAACCATTCCCACCCGGTCCGGAATCATTCCCACCCGGTCCGGAATCGTTCCCACCCGGTCCGGAATCGTTCCCACCCAGTCCGGAACCGTTCCCACCCGGTCCGGAACCATAAACCCATAATATCAAGCCACAATAAACGACCGCAATAAAAACAAAAAGGCCAAGAAGGCAAAGCGAGTCAAATCAATGGTTCTACGCCTTTAACCCAATTGTTAATTGTTAATTGTTAATTGTTAATTGATATAAGTGCCTCCACTAAATAAAAAGAGAGAGACGACCGACAAAGCCATCTCTCCTAAAAATCAATTACTCATTGTTATCCGTCTCTTGGGGAATAGAAGCGATAAACTCATCCAGAGAAGTTCCCTGTAAAAGTCGTTTCGCCAACTCCTCCAACTGGAGAGCATTCAAAGAACGCAAAGTAGCCCGTAGGGACTCTGGGACATCGCCAAAACGCCACTCAAGCATTATCCCTAGCATCTCCAATGCTTCTTCTCGTTTAAACAAATCGGCCCAAGGTGAGGCCCGCAAAGCTTCTGCTTGTAAACTCACAACACGCTCCACTAAATCAACTCCAAATACAAAGGTAGCAAAAATCCCCAAAAGTTAGAGAAAGACAATATGGCTATCCCTCTCCTTAGAAGCTATTCTTCCTCTATCCCCTCCAGCATCATCTCAAACTGGGGCCTCATTTGCGGCAATTCGCGATCGACAACCAACCACACTACCTCCAAATCTATCCTAAAATACTGATGGGCAATAATGTTTCGCATTCCGACGATTTCCCTCCAAGGAATATCGGGATATTGCTGTTGTAGGCTAGAAGATAAATCCCCCACAGCTTCCCCAATAATTAAAATCTGATACAAAACATCGCTTTGAATCAATCGATTTTCCTCAAAATTGAGCTTTCCCCCAATAGCAAACTGTTCGATCCGATCCATCGCTTGCAAAATATCCTGCAACCTTTCCCTGTCACTTCTCATAACTCAACCGCCCTTTCTAAAATCTCCTGCCGATAGCGATCCTTTAACCCCTCCTCCGTAAAAACATACAACTCAAAACCCAACAACTCCCGCAGTTCCACCAACAACCCCCCCTGGTCTAACAAACTACGTCCCGGTTCGAGCCCCACCAAAAAATTAACCTCAGTATCGCTAACACCTCCCCCATCCGCGCCAAAATCGAACACCCGCACGTTAAACGCCCCATACCTAGCCGCCAACTCCATCACCCGTTCCCTACACTCCGCAATCTTCCGCCGCCGACTGCGAACCACCACCCCAGGATCCGCCTGACGCGCCCTCTCCTCCAAATGGGAGGCCAAGCTCAACAGTTCGTCTGGCGTTAACTGCTGCGCCTCCCGCATGAGTTCTTGCAAAATATCCCTCATAAACCCAACTCCTTAAAGTTCTCGCGAATTTCCTTCTCCAATTTAGCACTCTCCGCAAACTGCCCGCCTAACTGCTTCACCAACCGTCCCATCCTCTCCTCAAAAGGCACCTCATCATCCTCAACCTCCTCCGCCCCCACATATCGCCCGGGCGTCAGCACATAACCATTCTTCCTTATCTCCTCCAAAGTGGCACTCTTACAAAAACCCGCCACATCCTCATAATCTCCCGCCCCCTTATCCCCCCGCCAAGCGCGATAAGTCGCCGCGATCCGTTCTAGCTCCTCCCCAGTCAACTCCCGATGAACGCGATCGCGCATAACCCCCAACTTTCGAGCATCGATAAACAGCGTTTCCCCAGAGCGATCGCGCTTACCCCTCCCCCTCTTATCCTTACTCACAAACCACAAACAAGCCGGAATCTGAGTATTATAGAATAACTGCCCCGGCAGCGCCACCATACAATCGACCAAATCCGCCTCAACAATCCTTTGACGAATCTCCCCCTCCCCAGACTGGTTAGAACTCATCGAACCATTAGCTAGCACAAAACCCCCATGACCCCTCGACCCCAAATGATAAATAATATGTTGTACCCAAGCAAAATTAGCATTACCCCCCGGCGGCATTCCATACTTCCAGCGAACATCTTCACTCAAACCCTCCCCGCCCCACTCGCTAGCATTAAAAGGAGGATTAGCCAAAACAAAATCCGCCTTTAAACCCTTATGTAAATCCTGCAGGAAACTATCAGCATGATGCTTCCCCAAATTAACCTCAACCCCCCTAATAGCCAAATTCATTTTACACAACTTCCAAGTAGTAGGATTAGACTCCTGCCCGTAAAGAGAAATATCATTCTTATCCCCACCGCCAGCCTCCACCAACCTTTCCGACTGCACGAACATCCCCCCCGAACCGCAACAGGGGTCGTAAACCCTTCCTTTAGACGGCTTCAGCATCCCCACCAACAACCGCACCACGCAACCAGGAGTATAAAACTGCCCCCCTTTCTTCCCCTCAGCACTAGCAAACTGCCCCAAAAAATACTCGTAAACCTCCCCCAAAACATCCCTACTTTTACCCCCACTTGCCAACTCAATCGAACCAATTAAATCCACCAATTCCCCCAAAATTGTCTTATCCAATTCCGGCTTATTATAAATCTTTGGCAAAACATTATTTAAAGACCCATTTTCATTTTCTATAGCCTCCATCGCCCCATCAATTAAACCACCTATTTCGGGAGTTTTTGCCCGATTTTGCAAATAAGACCATCGCGCCTTTTCCGGCACCCAAAAAATCCTCTCGCCAGCATACTCATCCCTATCCTCCGGGTCCGCCAAATCCTCTTTTTGCAACCGCTGATAAAGCGCCTCAAAAACATCAGAAATATACTTAAGAAAAATCAATCCCAGAACGACGTGCTTGTATTCTGCCGCATCTAAATGCCTTCGCAACTTATTCGCCGCCTTCCACAATTTATCCTCAAAACTCAATTTAGTTTTATTAGCCTTAGATGTACCCTTTTTTTTAGCTGCCATAATTGTTAATTGTCTATTGTCTATTGTCTCTTGTTAAGATTTAATTGTTAATTGTCTCTTGTTAAGATTTAATTGTCAATTGTCTCTTGTCAATATTTAATTGTTAATTGTTAATTGTTAATAGCTCTCAAACCAAAATTAAGCCCCCCTGAAAAGGGAGGCCGAACCATTACCCATGGGAGCAAGTCACCTTTGCATATTTATTTTCTCATACTCTTACTCTTACTCTTGACTCACACTCAAAAAAGACGCTTTTTTTGAGTATGAGTACTCGTCATGAGTGTGAGTCATGAAATTATCGAGAGAGAAAAATTACAAAACTGACTTGCTCCCTTACCCATTACCTATTACCTATTACCTATTATCTATTACCCATGGGAGCATCCCATATTTGTAAAAATATCGAAGATTCGGTTTTTTATCTACTTTTCCCTTTTCCCTTCTTGCCTTTTCCCCAACTATGGCCTCTTGCCTCTTGCCTCTTGCCCAAAAGCGTTTAATTTTTGGGTTTTTACTTGCATTGAGATGCACCCTTACCCATTACTCATTACCCACTAAAACTTCTTCCTCAAAAACAACGCCAACTCTGGAGCAATTTCTACCGACCAATGGTCTTGGGGATAATGTCCCGCCTTATCCAGTTTAGTTAACTCGGCATTCTCGCAAATACTAACTAGATTTTCCGCCCCCGAAATATCTAACCAAGGATCCGCCGTTCCCCAGATAACTAAAGTAGGTTGCTGCCAACCATTAAAACCCGTTTCAATTTCCGCCATCGCCTCCTTCAACCGGAGATTCTTAACCGCATACAATATCGATCGCCCCGCCGCCGAACTCCTTAAATAAGGACCGCGATAAACACCTAAATCATCTTCGCTAATGGTATAACCGCTGCCCTTTTCCAAAGTTCGGTCGATAAACAGCGGATCCTGCGTCAGCATATCCCCAATAAAAGGCAACCCCAACTGTTGCATCTTCCAAGGCAACTTCGCCCCAGAGGAAACAGGCCCGTTAAGAATAGCCAAACGTTCGATTTTTTCGGGATTCCTCAAAGCATATTGCAAACCCGCCGAACCCAAAAAACCTTGAACCACCAGATGAAACTTATCTAATTCCAAACCCTTAATAAAACCGTTCAGGGCCTCGATAAAAGCATCGGGAGTGTAAGCAAAATCTCGTTTATCCGGTTTGCCAGAATAACCCGAACCAGGCCAGTCTGGGGCGAGCGATCGAAAACCTTCTTGCGCCAATTCTTCCATAACTACAGTCCAACTATAACTTTGGGAAGGCAACCCGTGTAATAGCAAAACTGGCAATTTATCCCCTTCGTTATTGGGAGTTGATTCCCGATAAAACCACTCGCAGTTTCCGACTAAAATTTTTTTCTCTTCTGGTTTCACGATTTTTGTGTTGATTGATTAACTGCCCATAATAAATTAGGAGCGAGGTTTCGTCAATGAAGTTTTTTAAGCTCCACTTCCGATGCCTCGCTCCTTGTTGACTGGAATCGCTAAAGCGATTGCTACGAACTGGAATCGCTAAAGCGATTGCTACGAACTGACTTACTACGAACTTATTAGAAGTTCATTTCGGCGGCTTGGACTTTTTCGATTTGTTTCTTCTTCAGAACTAGCATGATTTGGGATAGCATTACCAGAGCGAAGAAAGCCATCAACCATTTAACCCGGTTAGCGCTTTGGAGTACGATTTCCGTGTCCGCTTGACCGAAACCGCCCACGTTGGGGTTATTAGTGATAGCTTGACCTTCCTCTACAGTATCGCCCTCAGATACCAGCAGTTCCGGACCTGGGGGTATCGTATCGACTGCGGTTTCGCCATACGTCGTTTTGATGGTAACTTTGTTACCAATGTATTCTTCGTAGGTAATGCTCGTAATAGTACCGCTAGCAGAAGCGTTATAAACAGTGTTGTTGCTTGCATTACCAGCAGGATAAACCTGACCGCGACCTCGGTTGCCGCCGGCGTGTATTTGATATTTGCCGAAGTGGATTGATTTATCCGTTGTCGGGTCGGGAGAGAGAACGGGGAAAACCAGTTCTTGATATTTTTCTCCTGATAAAGGTCCGATAATGACTACGTTCTCTTGGTCGGCACTATAGGGTTGGAAGTAAAGACCTTCTACTTCTTCCTTCATCTCCTCCGGAATTCTTTCTGAAGGTGCGATTTTGAAGCCTTCGGGTAACATTAAGACCGCGCCTACATTCAGATCGCCCTTGCTGCCATCTCCTAATACTTGCTGTAAGCTAGTATCGTAAGGAATTTTGACAACTGCTTCAAATACCGTATCTGGAAGTACGGACTGCGGCACTTCTACTTCCGTAGGTTTCGCGCCGAGGTGACAGTTAGCACAAACAATTCGGCCTGTAGCCTCGCGAGGAGTTTCTGGAGCCGTTTCTTGAGCCCAGAAAGGATAGGCTGCGGCAGCTTGTGGATGGGTGATGTCGCTGACTAGCAATAGTGCTACAGCAGCGATCGCCACTGCTAGGGTTTTCGCGATCGCCTTACCGATGCGTCCCCAAGTTGTCGATAGAGCGTTTTTTGACATTAGATTACTGCGTCTCTCTCAATCTCTTTTATTGACGTTCTCCCCGTGCTAAAGCAGCGGGGATTCCAAATATCACTATTTAGACTTTCTCTTTCGTCGAGTCGGCTTACTTGTCTGAGTTTCTCCATTCAAGCAGAGACCAGTCTCTCCAGAGA
>CAZUCT010000040.1:0-17795 GCA_964619285.1 uncultured bacterium
ACCCTTTCAGGCGCGACCTGGAGAATCTGCGTGGTTTTAACCCGCAGAGTGTCAAGAATATCAACTTACGCATGAAAAGGGCTCCCTGTCAAATGGTATCTTTAGCTACGGGGAGGGAATAGGGAATAGGGAATAGGGAATAGGGGGGAGTTTTTGAGCAAAAATTGAGCCAAAAAGACCCTAGTCTTCCTTTGTTCCCACGCTCAAAATTAAGATGCACCCCTTTTATTCCTGCATTGACGATGTAACCCATTCCCAACTTTTGCCTTTTGCCTCTTGCATGCATGCCCAATTTCACCCTTGTCCTCCCCAAATTAACCTAAGACTCCAGAAAATCGTTAAAACAGCCAATACTAACCAATCAACTAATTTTAAGCGTAAATCGTGCCACTCTACCCGATGTTCCTTAGGACTGGTAAAACCTCTGACTTGCATCGCCGTGGCTATTTGTTCGGCCCGCAATAATAAATTCTCCAGCAGTCTTTCAGCTACTATTAACCACACTTGAGAAGCTTGACGAAACCCTAATTTTTTCCAGTTTATCGCCCTAGTTCTTACAGACCGCATTAAGTTCTGTACTTCTTCTAAAACTAAGGGAATAAATCTTAACGATAATGTTAGGGTTAAAGCTATTTCCGTCACGGGGAAATTTAACTTTCGCAAAGGTAACATCAGGTCTTCTATTCCAGCAGTAATTTCTTCGCTAGCCGTGGTTAAAAGGTAGAGGTTAGTGCTGTAAATTACGATAAATAGAAGGGTACTGAAGCGAATTGCTAAGTCTAAAGAACGACGAGTTATTGTTAGCGGCCCCTGGTTTAAAATGACATAACTGTAAGGAGTAGGTTGAGGTAAATTGGCGACAATTGGTAGCCCTGGGGATGATGGTTCCGATTGAGAACTTCCCAACAAACCGTAGAGATTTTTCCAGGTTTTAGATGGGGGTTCTGGCAGCAGTTCTGGGGGGAGTTTGGCGAAGGCTAATTCGTCTTGTGGCAGGCGGGGTTGATAGTCGATCGCTAACCCATCGGGAGCAAGAGCAGCGCTAATAAAAAATATTAACAAACAAAACATCAACAACCAACCCATTTGTTTGCGCCAAACCCGCAGAGGAATTAAAGCACTAAGGGTCAATAAAATTAACGCTACTACCAAACAAAGCCTAAATAAAGAACTAGCGAGAACCGGACTTACTAAAAAGCTAATTAACCACGCTAATTTTACTCTCGGGTCTAGTTTGTGCAGCCAAGTTATCGGTTTTTCTAAGTAAAGTCCGAGAGGTAAAGTTTTTAATAAATCCATTTTGGGGAATTGGGAATTGGGAATCGGTAATTGACAATTAGCTATTAGCAATTAGCCATTAGCCATCATTTAAACTCGGGTAGCTCGATTTAAGCTATTATTTTCAACTTCTCGTGCTTTTTTACCGCGCCACAACAAGCGAATGGGAGTTCCTTTAAAACCTAATTGTTGGCGAAATTGACTTTCGATATAGCGACGATAATTTTCGGGAATGCGTTTGGGTTCGTTAACAAATAAAGCAATTGTCGGCGGTTCGCTGCTGACTTGAGTACCGTAATAAATCTTGCCTTGTTTGCCTTGGCGAGTAGTAGGAGGAGAATGCCAGGTAATCGCTTCTTCTAATACTTCATTAATCACTGCAGTAGTCACCCGACGCTTGTGTTCTGCCGCCGCATTTTCCACTAAATCGATGATTTTTTCTACCCTTTGTCCGGTCAGAGCGCTAACAAAAATTGCTTCCGCCCAATCGGCAAAATACAACTTAGATTTTACCGTTGTTTCGTAACCGTAAATAGTATGAGAATCTTTTTCTACTGCATCCCATTTATTAACTACTAAAACGCAGGCTCTCCCTTCCTGAATTATCCGATCCGCGAGTTTTTGGTCTTGGTCGGTTGCGCCGTCTAAAGCGTCAATTATTAGGAGAACGACATCGGCACGACGGATAGCTTTAAAGGCGCGATTTATGCCAAAAAATTCCGCCCCGTATTCGACGTTTTTCTTCTTTCTAATTCCGGCAGTATCGATTAAGCGATAAGTTTTACCGTTGCGTTCTACCACCGTATCGATGGCATCCCGAGTAGTACCGGAAATGGGGCTGACTATGGCGCGATTTTGTCCTAAAAAAGCGTTTAATAAACTCGATTTACCCACGTTAGGTCTGCCGATAATTGCTACTTTTATTTCGTTGGTTTCTGGGATTTCTTCTATGGGCGGTAAATACTTGATTAATTCATCTAATAAGTCGCCGGTGCCGCTGCCGTGGATGCCGGAGACGGCGTAGGGCTCTCCTAGTCCTAATTCCCAAAATTGAGCCGCGAGGGCCAGTCCTTCGCTGACAGATTCGCATTTATTGACGGCCAGGAGGACGGGGACTGGTTGTTGGCGCAACCATTCTGCGATCGCTTCGTCCCCACCAGTCAGGCCCATTTGTCCGTCAACGACAAAGATGGCCGCGCTAGCTTCGGCGAGGGCGGCCATTGCTTGTTCGCGGATCAGGGGCAAAAATTCGGTTTCGTCGTCGAAGATGAGGCCACCGGTATCGACGATTTGAAATTCCCGGTCTTGCCAGAAGGCGTTGCGATAGGTGCGATCGCGAGTTATACCGGGCAGGTCGTGAACGATGGCATCGTTGGTATCCCCCAGACGATTGACCAGGGTCGATTTGCCCACGTTTGGCCTACCAATAATAGCAACAATAGGTAAAGGCATAAGAGCATTTTTCCAGATGGGCTGGAAAATAAAAGTTCAACCTTCGATTATAGCAAAGTTGGGAATTGGAAATGGGGAATTGGGAATTGGGAATTAAGTTAAAAATCGGAACGAGATAAAATTGGATTGACGGAAAATCCTAATTGGTGAAAAATAGCTGCGGGTAAATGTCCTTCTGGGGCGGATAAATTGAAGTTAAATTCTTCGTCGTATCTCAACCATTTATTTTGAGAACGCCACCCAATTTGCAATGCTAATTTATTGACGCTATTGCCAACTTCAAGGTAAATTCGCTTTTGGATGCTCAAACCAAATTTACCGTTGCTGTATTTTTGCCAGAGGCGATCGATGGTTTGAAGATCGGCACTTGATATTTGCTGGATGTTTGCTTTTGAGAGTTCGGGAATTTCGCAGCGACGGCGAATTATGGTTAATAAAACGTTTGAGGTTTCTTTATCTGCTTCCCGCCAATTTCCCGCCGCTAACAACGCTTCTAATTTAGTAAATTCGATTTTAGTTTGGGGCTCGGAATTTTGGCAAGTTTGCCAGCGAGAGAGGAGCAACTCCCAACCGACGCGAGCAAAACGCCCTTGCCAATACATCCAAAATGTGGTAGGCACTAGCCAAGTTACGGGCAGGTGTCCCGGTGGGGCGTTTGTATTGAACGTTAGTTCGTTATAGTTCAACCAGCGATCGCCTACGCGCCACCCTACCCTTTCGGCAAGTCTGGTATAGTCGTTCTCCACTTCTCGATAGATGCGGTGGATAGTGCTAAAACCGAAGCGACCTTCGCTATGGTTCGTCCAGAGGCGATTGATAGTTATTAAATGAGAAGAAGGGAAGTTCTCGATATCTTGTTGGGTGAGGAGGAGGTTGTCGCGAGTATCGGCACCGGCGATCGCCAGCATAATTCTCCGAGTTTCCACATCCGCTTCCTGCCACCGTCCGGCGGCGAGTAAATTTTCCAGTTTTGTCATAGCAATTATCCCTTTCGTAGTAATCGCGGAGCGCGTAGGAATGGAAGGCGATCGCTCCTAACAACTTGCTTAAAACTTTCACCAGTTTTTAGGCGCTTTTGGTAATTTTACCTCCGAAACCTCAATGCCGATCGCATCTGCCACAATTTGCTTCAATTCTGTCTCTACCTTGCCAAAATACTCCCGCTTTTCAACTACTGGATGAACGTTGGCATTTTGAATAGCGTTTACAACCATACGGAAATAGCCATCATCGGTGATGAGTTCGTCAGTTTCGGCCAGCAGGGCGCTGGCATATACGGCACAATCTCCTAAATCCAAAAATACAAATCTAAGAACTTGCCCTGCCATTAACCACACCGACTTCATTCGTTCTGGATTGCTTTCCTCAATATCTATCCCTGCTGATGAAAACAAATCATCGATATTTTCCATTTCTTGCCAAACTTCTTCATAAACATCCGATTGGAGGCGATCGAGAATTTCCCGCTCGTCAATGCGGTTCCACATTCTGTAGGAAATTCCTTCCTCTGCTGCATTCAGCATAGCTTTTCCCCTCAACTTACCGCACGTCAACTCCACTTTAGTAACGGGAGAATACTCAATTCTAGCCCCCTCATTGCATGACTTTAGTAAATAATCGACCAGTTTGCGACCAGTTTTAAAACTTTGGCAAGTTTTTGTTCGATTTCTGTATCTATTTTCAATGATGTCATCGGGATTATCGCTGCTAGTTCCAAAAGGACGTAAATTATGCTCTTTAGCAAAACCCAAATACAACCGGGCGTAATGTAAAGCATTGGTGTCTAAAAATAACAGCGGTTGAAATTGCTCGTCTGTCACGACTTACCTCCCCGACTCCAATTTAGGATAAGCTTTGTTCTCAATCCCTTGAAGGTATTCGTCAGAGAAAGGAACAGAAGTTTTACTATCGCTTTCCCCAATAGCGTAGGAACAAACCTTAATTAACCGTCTGGGGTTAGAAAGCGTCGCAGGCGCGATAACGTTTTCGATTTCCTCTGGGAAAGGAAACAAATCGCTCGAAACCTTTACACCATCGAGACGAGCCGACTTAAGGCGATGTTTTACTAGCTCTACTGCTTCCGGTCCTGACAGAGGTGGCAGCTCGAATTGGTACTCCCCATCTGCAACAAACCGCTCCCAAAAAGCAGGTTCTAACTCGTCGGTTATCTCAACCGCTTGAGGCGTCATCGCCACGATTAACCAGAAATTCTCTGTGGTGGCGAGGTTAATTAAACGTTTCAGAGTTGCTAAATAGTCATGGGCATCGCGACGGGTAAGACGTTTTTGGAGAGAGACTTCTTCAAATTCATCGATGAGGAATGCCACCGCCTCAATGCCCGCTCCCAATCGCATTGTTTTCAAAATGGCGGCAAAGTAAGGAGCTTCTTCTCGTTCCGCCACTAAAGCGCTTTGCTTTTTCCCGGCAACAAAATCCCGGTACTCGAAGTAAGGTTTTTTTGGAGTGTCGGCAATTAGACGGGCAAGACAATAAGCAATTTCTTCGTCAGAGGTAATTTCAGCCTTCCTAATCCCGTTTTGTAATTCTGATAGTATCTCTTCTTGCTCGTTGCGAGTGGGTCGAGAACGAAGATAATCTTCATAGCCTCGCTCAAATAGAGTTAATTGATGAGTAATATGAGGAGAGACGAGTTCCCAGAGATACTTGGCGAAGTCTTTACGTCCTATTTGGCGCAACAGGGAATTTGCCAAATCGTAGAAGTGGACTCCAGGGTTATCGAAATAAAATGGTTTGATGCGACGATTTGGCAATTCCTGACGGTTAAGCCATTGGAGGATGTAGCTTTTTCCGCTGCCATACTCCCCCGAGATAGCGATCGCTTTGACTCCCCGAGAATTTTCCAGAGAGTCGAGAAGACTCCGGAGACGTTCCTTCCAGCTTTCGGGAAGCCAAAGATCGTCCCCTAGAGGAGCGCCACTCGCCGCCGGTTCAAAGGGATTAAACTTCAGCTTTAGACGTTCTAAAGGTTTTGGCATGATTTGAGAAATAGATAAACTTTGGTGCAAGCGAATATGAGAAATATAGCGACCCCGGGCATCGCGAAAGTAGCCGCGAAGCTCAAATTCTTCTCTGCTTGGGGTACTGGCGGTAAAAGTCGCAAAACTACGAGAGGTCGGAATTAAAACTACGCGATCGCTCGCTAGTTGGCTGAGGCGTTGGATGGCAGCAAAAAACCGCTCTAACGGTTGCCGATGCCCCAAACAGCAATCCATCCCTAGGTTTCGCAGAGATAAACTGGTCCATTCCTTGTCCTCAACCCGCTTTGAAAGGATTTCGCGAATCATCTCCTCGATGGCATCGCCTTCGCCAGCTAACGAGATTGGATAGAGTATGTTACCCGTATCCTCCCGAAAGAACTCATCCACGAGCTTTAGTTCGTCCCGAGCCCAATAGCGCAAACCGTATAAAACGCTCTTGATTTCGGAGGGCGATCGTAAAGTTAGCTCTCGTTCTCGACCCCCGTTTTTTCCCGCTCTGAGAACCACAACTTTTGTGACCTCGGATAAGCGAACTCGCTCCCAAACCACGAATTTTCCTTGATTGCGGAACTCAGCCAGACTATAGACATCTGTCTCTGGCATAAACAAATCGAAAAAGTAAGCTTTACAGTCTTCATTTTCCAAGACGAGATTGGCAAACGCTTCGCGAGATAAAGCATCCAAGTTCGCGCCTGCGGGCGGTGGTTGACCGAGTAACTGCATTACTTGTGGATGGGAGCTATTAACAGTCAGAAGTTTTTCTCGTCGCCGGATGGCCTCCAAGTGCCAAAGTACATTATGACAGTAGTAGAGCGTTGTTGACGTTGGTTCCGAGCCGTCGGGCGTAAGATATGCTTTTCGCTTCCTTATTTCCGCATTCAGTTTATTTACTGTCACCCCATCTGGATATTCAGCAATTAGGTGTAATACGCGCAGCAAGCCAGCAAAAGAAATCGACCGCATCCAATTGGAAGTGTGCGGTTTTGAATCGAGGGTTTTTTCCGCGATCTGCTCGACCATCTAAAATTCTGCTCCTTGCTTGAAAGGCGATCGCCCTGGGGCCCGGATTCACATCTATAAATCCCCCGACTCTATTTTACCACCCAGAGCAAGACGACCGATTTTTCCTTGTCGAGCTTGTGGGACGAAGGGGGCAAACCAGAACGGCGATCGCTCCTTTCCCCTCCCCGTGGCCCAATCCCCAGGCCCGATGACAATTTCACCTTCAATAACACAAAAACCTCATCTTGTCAAGTCATTTTCAATAAAAAAAAATTATTAAATTCTCGTTTTAGAAAGGAATTTGAAATGTCTCCTCAGATAGATATTTGGAGAGCTCGCTTTTAGGTAGGCTTAACCAATATAGCTTTCCTTCGCCATCCAACGAAGGGGAGCGCCCTTTAGTTATTAAAAGCAGGAAAAAAACATGGTGGATCGTGGTTCTACAGTACGAATTCTTCGTAAAGAATCCTACTGGTATCAAGAAACTGGAACTGTCGCCTCTGTCGATAAAAGCGGCATTAAATATCCAGTAATCGTGCGCTTTGATAAAGTTAACTATTCTGGAGTTAATACTAACAACTTTGCAGTTGATGAAGTCAAAGAAGTTGGCAAGCCTGCAGCTAAAAAGGGTGGCAAAAAGTAAACGATAACAGCACTATTTTTGCCTAAAACAAATTTAGGTACCATAATCGTGGCTGTTAATTTTTGCGCCAAAAAAACGCTCCAAAAAGCTATAATTCTCAAGTTGCACGGGAACCCAATCGGGATACCAAATTTATCTAATTATCGAGCAAAAATAACTTCTGTTTCGAGAAAACCTGCAACTAATTGCAGGCAAAAAATAACTCGATAATCACGCGCATCGCTGGCGGGGGTTAACAAACCTTCCGCCATCGATTTTGGGAGCATCTCAATTTTGCATATTTATTTTCTCATGACGAGTGACTCACACTCATGACGAGTGACTCACACTCAAAAAAACCGCTTTTTGTTTGAGTATGAGTAAGAGTAAGAGTAAGAGTATGAAATTATCGAGGGGTAAAAATTACAAATATGGGATGCTCCCATCGATTTTTTAGGGCTATTTCTCAAAGAAAAAATAGATGCAACCGAACCCCCTCAAGACGGCTACCACGAAAAGAGCAGTCTTGCAAGGGTTCTTTACATTTTGTTACGATTGACTCAGTAATACCAAAAGGCGCTAGCAAGCGTCCCACAAAAAAATTTACTTGGAGGTTTTTTATGAACGGCTCTTTCCGCGTCGGCAACCTGTTCGGCATCCCCTTTTTTATCAACGTGTCCTGGTTTTTAGTCCTGGGCTTAGTCACCTTAGACTACGGCGGCTACCTGGCAACTCAATTTCCCGGTTTGCAGGGCGGGTTGCCCTGGATTTTAGGATTGGTAACGGCCTTACTCTTATTTGCCTCTGTGTTAGCCCACGAACTCGGACATAGTTTCGTTGCCCTCAGTCAGGGAATAGATGTCAAGTCCATTACCTTATTTCTCTTTGGCGGTTTAGCCAGTCTGGAGAGAGAATCAAAAACTCCCGCCGAGGCGTTTTGGGTGGCGATCGCCGGCCCGGGTGTCAGTATCGGTTTATTCGCTTTGCTGACAGGAATTAATCTAACCTTTAACATCACCGGACCCTTGGCCGCGATGGTGGGATTGTTAGCCTATATTAATTTAGTGTTGGCATTATTTAATTTAATTCCCGGCTTGCCCCTCGATGGCGGTAACATCCTTAAATCAATCGTCTGGAAAATCACCGACAACCCCTACAAAGGTATTATCTTTGCCAGTAGAGTCGGTCAGGCATTTGGTTGGTTCGCGATCGCCTCGGGCTTTTTACCCATCTTCTTCAGCGCCCCCCCGAATTTCTGGAACATTATTATCGGTTGGTTCTTGCTGCAAAATGCCGGTCGTTCCGCCCAATACGGTAGCATTCAAGATGCCCTCGCAGGTTTGACCGCCGCCGATGCCGTCACTTCCGATAGCCCCATCGTTCCGGCAACGGAAGAACTCTCGGTGCGCGAATTTGTCAACCTGCACGTTATCGGTAAAAACAACGAGTGGAATAGATTTTTACTCGTCGACGAGGAAGGACAATTATTAGGAGCGATCGCCGTCTCGGACTTCAACGCCATTCCTACTTCCGAATGGCCTTCGGCTAGGGTTAGAGATTTAGTCAAACCCGTAGAAAGTTTAACCACCGTTCCCGAGAAAACATCCTTATTAGAAGTAGCGATGTTGTTAGAACAAAAGCAGGTTAGAGAATTAACGGTTGTCAGCGACAGCGGCGCGTTAGTGGGACTGATAGAGAGAGATTCCATACGCCGCATTTTGGAACAAAAAACCCAGGAAAAACCGGCTTAACCTGTAGAACGGGCGTCTCGCCTGTTCGGGCGTCTAGAGAACTGGTCGAGAAACCCGGTTTTTTGAACAACACCTTCGCCAGCATCGAGATTTAAGAAACCGGGTTTTTTGAAAAAACCCGGTTTCTGGCGGGGGAGGAACGCCATTTTCTTGCAGGTATTTTTATTTTGGCGAAGGTATTGTTGAAAAAACCGGGTTTCTGAGAATACCCAGGACAGCAAAATGTTGTCCTGGGATATTTTTTTTGTTCAAGTCCGCAGATGGTGGTTTTTTCAGATATACTGATTTAATAAATTGCCTTTCTCTAAAGGCAATCTCGATTGTAGTTCTTAAAAAAATAAGCTCTATGAGTTCTTATGCTTTCTGGAACAATAAAGGCGGTGTCGGCAAAAGCTTCCTCTGCTTTGCCGCAGCTTGCGAATATGCTTACCGATATCCAGATACGGACGTTTATGTAATCGATTTGTGTCCCCAAGCTAACGTATCGGAAATCCTGCTTGGCGGATACAAAAGCGGTTCAAAGGCGCTCAAATCCCTGTATGCTAAAACTCCGCGAGCTACTTTAGCGGGTTATTTAGAAGCCCGTCTTAACTCTCCTTTTCAGATGATTCCACAAATATCGCCTTATCTATGCCGACCGGCAGATTATAATCCAGATATACCAGAAAACCTCTGCCTCGCGTGCGGTGACAATTTGTTGGAAATAATCTCAGAGGCTATCCGACAAACATCTCAACTGTCTCTACCAATGGATGCTTGGAAAAAAGTGTTATCTTGGATTGAGGATTTAAAAGTAGCTTTACGGGTGCATAGCGGCGATCGCAACACTTTATTTTTAATAGACTGCAATCCCAGTTTTGCTATTTATACTCAACTAGGACTGGTTGCTTCCGAGAACGTAGTAGTGCCATTTACTGCAGACGATAGTTCTCGTCGCGGCATTGAGAACGTAGTAGCACTTCTTTATGGTATCGCCGATAAAAATGCTCAGTTTTACGCGAAAATTAGTTTTGCCAAACGTGCAAAAGAAGAAGGCTTAAACGTACCTAAATTAAATACCTTTGTTGGCAATCGCCTTAGCATTTACAAAAAACCAAGCAAGGCATTTGAAGCTGTTAGCAAGACGATTGAAGATACAATGAATAAAATTTACAAAAATAACCGACACGTTTTCGCCAACCCAAAAGAATCTCCGAGCAACAGTTTTATATACATTCCAGGGAACTATGTAGTATCTGGAGATGTTTCTAATGGTGGTACTCCCTTGCACAAACTTAAAGCAGGTTCTCAAATGATTGCAAAAAACAGGACGGAAGAGTACCTGCAAAGATATCGAGATGCTCTAGAAAAGTTAGTAAACTGTCTCTAGGGGAGAACGCTATGCCCTCGCCAGCAGCGCTGATGTACGATCGCGAATCCAACAAAGCGCAAATACTCCGTCAAACCGCTACCGATAGACGTTTGCGTCCAATGTCGCGCGTCCAAACTCAAGTTTACTACCACACCGCCTTGGCTTCTTATGTGGCGGCGTGGGATGCTTATATAAACGAGTTAACCCGCAATTTTTTCGATGTAACTACCAATCCTTTAGACCCTCCTTTCCACAGAGTACATTCTGTTGCTAGAAATGCAGCAGAACTGGCTTTGCAAAGATTCAATACGCCAAACTGGGAAAACACGCGCAACCTTTTATTGCAATATACTGGATACGATCCGATCGCCGATTGGGTATGGACGGCAAGAAACATGAACAGAGGAGAGGTTCAGCAAAGACTCAATCAAATACTCAGAGTTCGACATAGTTTTGCCCACGGTTTTAGCATTCCTAACTACCCTTGGACTGCCACACCCACCGGACGAGTTCGACTCACCGCTAAATCTCTCCAAGACGTAGAAGCTTTTTTTCGACATCTCGTAACCGTTACCGATGGGGGAATGAAACAACATATTGAGACTAACTACGGCATAGTCATTCCTTGGTAGGAATGCTACTTAAAGTCCAGAACTGCTACAATCAATTCCCGTACTCAATTATTAGAAAAAAAAGTCAATGGAGTTAATCGAGCATTTAGAAGGTGGGTTAGCTTTAGTCGTCGGTCTCCTAAAACTAACCTTGGAAGCCGTATCCGTATTTTGCATTTTATTAGGTTTGGTGACGACATCCCAACTGGCGATCGCTCAAACTGTTCGCCGCCGCAGTCTCTCTTTTATAGAAATTCGCTTGCGTTTTGGCACTTGGCTCGCCTTAGCCCTAGAATTTCAACTAGCAGCCGACGTCTTATCAACCACCGTTGCCCCCTCCTTTGAAGCTTTGGGGAAATTGGGAGCGATCGCCATTATTAGAACTTTTCTCAACTATTTCTTAAATAAAGAACTCGAAGCAGAAGCAGAAACTCAATCTCGCATCGGAGAAGCACCACCAAAAAAGTAACGCCGTTTTACTGTTGTTGCCACAACATAGCGATCGCGTAACGCACCGCCTCCCCCACCATTGAAACCCGGGCAGACTCCGATGCCGTTTTTTCCCATCTCAATAACTGCTCCCAAAAAGTCTTATCTTGTCGGGCTCGCTTGACAATAACTTGAGTAATAACCTTTTGTTGAATTTCCTCGGTAGATGCTCCTTGTTCTTGCAAATAACTTAACAATCGTTGCACGCTATTAACAAATTGTTCCGGTGCTTGAAACATGACGATCGACTTAATTTGACGGGAGACTTCTTTGTAGATATCCCGAGTTTTTTCGCGTTTGCTTTTGGAACTATCCGACTGAGGTATAGTTTGAGGTTTAGTAATTTCCGTATCTTCTTCTTCTTCTGCCTCATCGCGAGCGGAAAACTCTAGCAAACGTAAAATCTTTTTCCGCTGTCTCGATACTCGCTGCAACATCTCTGGATAAATCCTCAATATTTGCTCCGATAGCATTTTAGAATTAACCAAAGAATTAGCCTTCAGCCTGAGCAAATTATTCTCCGTTCTAGCTTCAAAAAAATCTATTTTTAAACTCAATTCGTGGCTTTCTCGTTCCACATAAGCTACAGTAAAAACCAAAGCTTCCCAGTTAGGTTCTTCTGAAAAATAAACTTCAATAATAGAACTGTTTTGTTCGTGACGAGTCCCAAATTCCCCAGGTTCAAAGTCGCGATCGCTCGGATAGCGATTGGTGGGGCTTTTAGTATTATAATTAAAATTAGCGTAAACGAAGCGACAGTCTGTTTTAGATAATTCTACATCCTCAAGCCGCCAGTCGTGAATGCAACAGCCAGTTAATTTTGCCCCCTCTAAATTAGTTCTAATTAAATGACTTTGCAGTAAATAAGCTTCCCTTAAATCCGCTTCGCTCAAATTAGCATCGCTGAGATAAGCGCCACTTAAATCCGCCCGTCGCAAATTCGCACCCCGCAAATTCGCATCGCTTAAATCTGCCCATAGTAAATAAACATCTTGTAGATTAGCTCTTAATAAATGAGCGTTTTTAAAACTAGCTTTTAGCAGATAAGCTGCCATCAAATTAGCTCGACTTAAATCCGCACTATCGAGTATAGCTTCCGTTAAATCTGCTCCAGTTAAAATAATTCGATGCAAATCTGCTTCCTTCAAATTAGCAGAGCGCAATGTTACCCCATTGAGGTCTGCTTCCGTTAAATTTGCACCGATTAAAATGGCATCCCGTAAATTGGCTTCTGTGAGTTTAGCTTCCCGCAAATTAGCATTAGTTAAATTCGCCCCAATTAAACTGGCGCGATGCAAATTTGCTTCCATTAATTCCGCACCAATTAACTTGGCATTATCCAGTTTGGCTTTTTCTAAATTGATTTGGTCTGATTTGGCCTCTGTTAGATCTGCACCGCTCAAATCTGCCTCTTGAAAAGTGGCCCAATTTAGATCCGCACCTTGAAGTTGGGCCATGCGCAAGTCCACCTTCGTAAGATTGGCCCCGCTGAGATTGGCCTCTTTAAGATTGGCCCCCGTGAGTAAAACGTTACGGAGATCGGCGCGACGCAAGCAGACACCAGTAAGGTTGGCCTTGTTTAAAAAGGCCCAACTGAGACTGGCACCCGTGAGATTGGCCCCCGTGAGGTCGATTTCCCGGAGATTGGCACCGCTAAGGCGAGCCCCATTGAGGTCCACATGGGCAAAATTGCGCTCTCCTTTTTGGTAGCGCTGTAGAAGTTCCTGTGCTTGCATTGGGGGACTGGCGTGTTAATATTTCCCATGTTATAGCAGTTCGGGGGTGCATTGTTAATATAGCAACCCTATTTGAGTTGTGTCAAATAATTAGACGCTTTAGGCATGCATGCAAGAGGCAAAAGGCAAGAGTAGGGAATAGGAAAAAGGGAAAAGTAAAGCTAACAAAGAAACTTTCGATTTTTTTCTCCTTTTTAATTGTTCGCAACCCATTTAGGATTGCTATAGAAGATTGCTAATGGCTAACAGAAGATTGTCTCTTGTCTATTGTTAATATTTAATATTTAATTGTCTATTGTTAATATTTAATATTTAATATTTAATATTTAATTGTTAATTGTTAATTGTTAATTGTCTCTTGTCTATTGTTAATATTTAATTGTTGATTTATGAAAATAAAAAAAGCCCCTTGGTAAGGGACTTATCTACTGGGAAAAGTCATGCTATTTAGCCAGACAGGTTGCCGCTGGCGCAGGCATCCACCGCACTTGAGGGAACGCGATCGCCGTAATCTGTATCCTAACCCGTTACCGTCTTGGCTATGCCGTCGAATTCTTTATTATTCCAGTTGCGCAGGTGTATCGGTTTCCTCTGCTCCCCTCTAAAGTATGCTTGAGTACCGATAAAGAAAAAAGCCCCTTGGCAAGGGACTTATCTACTGGGAAAAGCCATGCTATTGGGTGCATCTCAATGCAAGAGGAAAACCTACAATTCAACGCTTTTTGCGAGCTTGCGAGCTTGCGAGCTGACCTGGCTCTAGGCAATTAGCGATTAGCGATTAGCGATTAGCGATTAGCCATTTTCTATTTTGGCAAATATGGGATGCTCCCATGCTATTTAGCCAGACAGGTTGCCGCTGGCGTAGGCATCCACCGCACTTGAGGGAACGCGATCGCCGTAATCTGTATCGTAACCCGTTACCGTCTTGGCTATGCCGTCGAATTCTTTATTATTCCAGTTGCGCAGGTGTATCGGTTTCCTCTGCTCTCCTCTAAAGTAAGCTTGAGTACCGATGGTGGCAGCTGCTACCCAACCCACGATTAATAAACCTATTACTAAAGCCATAATTTGTTTCTCCTTTGCGTTTGTTTTTTCCTTATGTAAACTAATGTAAAGCTTTGTAAAGGAATGTAACAGTGACTTGACTCACAACCAGGGACGATCGCGATCGCCATTACGATAAGCGATCGGCTTCCCGATCTAAAACCGAACCAGAAGGGCAGAAAACTGGGCAATTAACAATTCCCAATTCTAAATTCTAAATTCTAAATTCTAAATTCTAAATTCCCATTAATAATTTGGTAGAATTTACAAGTTAAATAAAAACAGAAGACTTAGGTAAAATTCTATGGATTGGGAAACACCATTAGGCTCAGTAATTCAAGGATCCTTAACTCAAGGATTAGAAGTACGACTCCATCCCGACGTATCCGTAGAAGATATGCGAGTTGGTAAATTCGTAGTAGTCCGAGGGGTAAGGTCGCATTTTTTCTGCTTGCTGACCGATGTTTTACTGGGAACTTCTAGCTCTCGGATCGTCTCCAACCCTCCCCCACCCAACGATGATTTTTTACACGCAGTTTTAGCGGGCAGCAGCACCTACGGCACCATAGAAATTGCTCCGATGTTAATGCTGGCTGAAAAAGCAGACGTGCCTCAATTTATCTTCGATCTTAACAACGACAAGAACAACAATCGCGAGAAAAAATCCGCCGAAAATTTAGCCTCCTTTGAAGCGCAAAGCAGCATCGAACTAGAACTCCAACCCGTTAAAACAATTCCTTCCCATTTTTCTCAAGTTTACGAAGCCAGCGAAAGAGATTTTAGCCTAGTTTTTGGTTACGAAGAAGACCCGACGCGCCGCAATTTTGCCATCGGCAAACCGCTGGATATGGAAGTAGATGTCTGCATCGACTTAGATAGATTTGTCGAACGGAGTAACGGCATTTTTGGCAAATCCGGTACCGGTAAATCCTTCCTAACTCGGCTGTTATTATCGGGCATTATTCGCAAGCAAGCCGGCGTTAATCTTATCTTCGATATGCACTCCGAATACGGTTGGGAAGCCATGTCGGAAGGAAAGCAAATTAACACCGTAAAAGGCTTGCAACAATTATTCCCAGGTCAAGTAGAAGTCTATACCCTCGACCCAGAATCGACACGGCGGCGTGGGGTAAGAAACGCCCAAGAACTGTATCTTAGCTACAATCAAATTGAGGTTGACGATATTGGACTGGTACAGCGGGAGTTAAATCTTTCCGAAGCAAGTCTCGATAGCGCTAATATTTTGCGCAGCGAATTGGGTAAGACTTGGATTACTAATTTGCTGACCATGAGTAACGAAGATATTCAGATTTTTTGCGAAGAAAAACGGGGTCATAAAGGTTCGATTATGTCCTTGCAACGGAAGTTGATGCGGTTGGATAATCTTAAATACATGAAACCCACAAGCACCCACAATTACATCGACGATATTTTGCAATCTTTGGATGCCGGCAAGCACGTTATTGTCGAATTTGGTTCCCAGTCGAATATGCTGTCTTATATGCTGGCAGCTAATATGATTACTCGCCGAATTCATGGTAGCTATGTACGGAAGGCAGAGAGGTTTTTGGCTACTAAAAATCCCTGCGATCGCCCCCAACAATTAGTCATTACCATCGAAGAAGCTCACCGCTTTCTAGACCCGGCCATCGTTCGTTCCACTATTTTCGGAGTCATCGCCCGGGAAATGCGGAAATATTTTGTCACCTTATTGGTGGTAGATCAGCGCCCCTCGGGCATCGATGCGGAGGTGATGTCCCAAATTGGTACTCGCATTACCGCCTTGCTCAACGATGAAAAAGACATCGAGGCCATTTTTACCGGCGTTTCTGGGGGCAGGAGTTTGCGTTCCGTGTTGGCCAAACTCGATTCCAAACAGCAAGCTTTAATTTTAGGCCACGCGGTACCCATGCCAGTAGTAGTCCAAACCCGCCCTTACGACGAAACCTTTTATCGAGAAATTGGCGACCTCGACTTCCAACTGATGTCCGACGAGGAATTATTTGAAGCGGCCAGCGCGGCCAAAGACGATTTGGGGTTTTAGCCAAAAAAATAGAGGGTGCGCGACGCATCCCTCCGGTGAAAGGTTCTTACAAAAAAAATCAGGGTTGCTTCTAGCTACCTAGAGAACGCCCAAATATCCTAATCCTAAAATAGCGCCGGCCCCTAAGAGATGACCGAAGCAGGTAGCGCCAATTACCGTACCCATGCTAAAACCACCAAATAAATTGGGAGAGGGTGGCATAGGGCCTACGCTGGGATATTTAACCGTGAATTTGGCGAAGGCAATGGCAATGATGTTGCAGATAATCATTACTGCTCCAACGATGGGACTCCACTCGGGGGTGCTGGGAACCGCAGTCCCTAGTAAGGTTAAGTACATCAATTTCGTGTCTCCTGGATACCTTGGGTTTTACTAATGGTTTTACTAAATCGGATTTAGTATCTTAGTTGCTTTTTTTAGCATAGACCGACCTTTCCGCTCTCAACTTTGCTCTAGGAGTTAATATTTCTTTACTTATTGCCGCTCCCTCATACTCATTTTTCTACTCGAGAACGAGTTATTTTTGGGTGGGCGATCGCTTTTTTATGGCCTTTTTTTGTTGGACTTAAGGTAAAACTGTTAGTAATACCATTTTCTCAATCTCAATACCGGGCCAACACTCCTTTGGCCTTAACCTTACCTCCACCCGCAGGCGCAGGGGTTCGGTGGCGGAACCGATCGCCCCGCTGCCCGTAGTTTGGAAAGTAGCGCTATTCGCCCGTACAACAGGCATCCTGCCTGTTGCCCCACCACCGGCAAAGTCGGCGGGTGGCGATCGCGCTTTGTTTGGGGATGAAAATAGCCCCAGAGCAATAAGCATAAAAAAAGTCGGTTTCTGCTAGAAACCGACTTTGGAGAAAGTTGCTTTAACGCTTTAGCAACAAACTAGATATTGGGATTCGTCTTCGAGTTGTTTTAGCAATTCTTCGTTACCCTGTTCGCGAGCTGCTTGTTTCCTGCGATCGAGTATTTTGCACAGGTTCGCCCGGTGAATGGGGCCGATATTGTTTTTACCTATTGAACTCTCAACAGATTGGGGTTGAAGTGGGGCAAATTTTTCTGTTATCTGGGCGATCGCCACGGCAGAACCCGTAGTTGTTTCGCCTTTGGTAAGGGATACGCCGCGATATTTGAGATTCCTGGGAGGGCCGGGGACTGGAATATGTCTCGGATAGCGATAGCTCCAGTTTTGGCCTCTGTATTTGCCGCCCACTTCTCCTTCCGTTACGTCAACGGTGGGAATGTCGGATTCGTAAGTCGTGCCTCTATATGTCAGTTTCATATTTTGCTCCTTCTTAAAATTGGCCATTAAATAATCCTGTTTTTTTGACAAAAAGTTTTTTTTATTTCTGTATCTATTTTTACAGTTTTTTCTTAAATAACCAGAAATGTTAACAAAAATTGACATTTATCCGG
>CAZUCT010000040.1:17895-31754 GCA_964619285.1 uncultured bacterium
TTACAGTTTTTTCTTAAATAACCAGAAATGTTAACAAAAATTGACATTTATCCGGAACTTTAGAAGAAAAAGGCCAAATAAAGGCCAAAAAAAAGTCCACCTTAGGGCTTGCTGAAAAAGTCGTCTTTGTCCCCGCAAGTCTGCCCATTTATTCAGCAAGCCCTAATTAAGTAATCTCAAAACTAGCTAGTCAGAGTGACTTCATCGACGTTCACCTCAGTGGCCCCTTTAACAGCAGAAGCAATCCCCACCAGCATATTCAAATCCTCAGCAGTGGGAACTTGTCCCTTGAGAACTACAGTGCTGGCAGTTTGAGCGACCCAGAGATTTTCAAAGTCTTCCGTATCGGGATTTTGGTCGAAAGCAAGGGCGACGCGCTTGGCCAAACCGCTTTGGTCGTACTCGCCGTCGGGACCAACCTTTTCGGGAGGAATAGATTGTTCCTGCGCTACTTGCCCTATCTTTTCGTCAGTGGCGGGAGCTTCTGGGGGATCGCCTCCGAAAAGTCTTGAGAAAAAATTAGTAATACCCATGATGATTCTCCTTAAAACAAAGCTTTCTAAAGCTTACATTTTGAATAAAAATCCTCAATCAACCTAAAGGAGGAAACTAATTCTCTCTTCTGGAGGGAAGACAAACGACCTATTCAAGTGGTATGACTCAAAACTTTTTAGCTATACTTCCAATTGCTGTCGTACAAACCGAGATTACCAGCTCGGGAAAACAGAACCGCCCATATTTTCGTCGTCGCTGCCGACTATTAGACCTCCAGTTTCGCCGGGAACTAATTCCAATGCTTCTATTTTGCGGAAGTCAAAGCGATAGAGAGGGGTCAGGGAGGGGTTTTGACGAAATAGGATTTGGCGATCGCCTCCTGCAAAAACTCCCACCACATAAACAGCGGACTCAAACGGTCCGTCGTCTCCGGTGTCCCTGGCAGAAGAAACAAAGATAACTCCTGCCGGATCTACCTTGAGGTCGGAAACGTGACGAACCGGACCTCCAGGCCAAGGCACTTCTAGATTGGTAGAACCCTGTTGAGACAGTTGGTAAGCAGCCAGATCCAAGACCCCCCAATAGATAACTCCCGGTTCCGCCCCGGCACCCCGGTGAGCGTAAACTGCCAGCAGCATTCCGTCTATATACTGTAGGGCAAATCCTTCTAAATTGCTCCCCGGTGGAAGATTGGGTAAATCGAAGATTTTGAGAACTGACAGGGAGTTATCGGCATTGAGTTGTAGGTGATAAACCCTGCCGCTGCTGGTGGCTGCCATAAAAGTTGGCAGCCCCACCCCGGGAACGACGGTTAATCCCTCCAAGTCCATAGGCATTTCCACGTTAGCGGGCCATTGTAAGGGAGTATATTCGGGCTGCCGTTCCCCCTGGATGTCAACCAATGCCAGCCGCCCTTGCTCTGGGAGTTTGTTGTCGTGAACTACCAGAAAGGAGGAGAAATCTCCCTGTAGTCGAACTAGGGCAATGCCGCTAATGCCATAAGGTTTGCCGCCCTTTACCGGACGCCATTCTCCTGCCTTAACTAATTGCGGTTTTAGTAGTACAGTCCCTAGGATAACTAGGGGGATTAGTAGAACGCGGCTATTGCCTGTTATCCGTAATTTTTTTTGCAATGTACATCTTTCTCCTGCGCGATCGCCTCCGATAATACCATAGTTTTTGGGCCAACAACGCGAAAAAACGCAAAAATTGAGTTACGTTATAATTATCGGCAATCTCTATAAAGAAAACTGACATGATTGCAATAGCTGAAAAAAAACTTACTTTGGAGGAGTTTCTCCAAGGTCCAGAAACCAAACCTGCATCGGAGTACATTAACGGAGAAGTAATTCAAAAACCAATGCCACAAGGAGAACATAGCAGATTACAAGGTAAACTTTACGCTGCCATTAACGAGGTAGCCGAAATGGCAAAGATTGCTTGTGCTTTTCCAGAATTGCGCTGCACCTTTGGTGGCTCATCAATTGTGCCAGATATTGCAGTATTCCGCTGGGAAAGAATACCGTTATCGCCATCGGGCAGAATTGCTAACCGCTTTGAAACCCATCCAGATTGGTCTATTGAAATTCTTTCTCCAGAGCAAAACATGACTAAAGTGCTTGGTAAATTACTGCATTGTTCGAGAAACGGTACTGAATTGGGGTGGTTAATCAATCCAGAAGAAGAAAGTATTTTAGCAGTATTTCCCGAGCAAAAAGTGGAATTATTCCAAGGTGCAACTCCCCTACCAATACTAAACAGAATCGAACTAGAATTAACCCCAGAAACAATTTTTAACTGGCTAAGTTTTACCAGTTCGTAGTAATCGCTTTAGCGATAGTTCGCCGCAATCGCTTTAGCGATAGTTCGCCGCAATCGCTTTAGCGATAGTTCGTAGTAATCGCTTTAGCGATTAACCAATCACCAAAGGAGAAAAAAATGTTAGGAGCGATCGCGGGAGATATTATCGGCTCTATTTACGAAGGTCGCAATCTTAAAAGCAAAGATTTCCCCCTATTTAAAGAACGAAACTCTTTGACAGACGACACCGTTTTAACCGTAGCAGTTGCCGATACTATTCTTAATAATGGCGACTACTGCCAAAACATTAAAAAATATTATCGCCGCTATCCTTATGCAGGTTACGGCGGCAATTTTAGAATCTGGGGAGAATCCGACAGCAACGAACCTTATAACAGTTGGGGGAACGGTTCCGCCATGAGAGTCAGTCCGGTAGGATTTGCTTTTAACGATTTAGAAACCGTTTTAACAGAAGCAAAAAAAAGCGCTGAAGTCACCCACAACCATCCAGAAGGAATCAAAGGCGCCCGAGCAACTGCGGCAGCAATTTTTCTGGCAAGAACTGGTAAAAGTAAGGAGGAAATTAAGTCTTATATTGAGGAAAAATTCGGCTACAATCTCAATCGAACTCTTGACGAAATTAGACCTAATTATCGGTTTGATGTTTCTTGTCAGGGTTCGGTGCCCGAGTCGATTATTGCATTTTTAGACTCAACAGATTTTGAGGATGCGATTAGAAATGCCATCTCTATTGGTGGGGATAGCGATACAATTGCTTGTATTTGTGGCGGCATCGCTCAAGCTTTTTATGGTTTGCCAGAATCTATTGCGGAAAGGGCTTTGTTACATCTATATGGGAGTTTGCGCGAGGTAGTTTTGGAGTTTAATTGTAGGTTTAATTTGGCTTAATTTGCTAATGGGGAGCCAGTCAAGAAACCCGGCGCAAGCCGAAATTACCGGGTTTCTGAAGTTTTCTCTAGGGGCAAAGCATTCGGGGGATAAATGAGGATAAAAAGCAGAGATTTTGATGTCCTCAGGCTTTGCCCCGCCCCCACAGAGACTTAAGATAAAAGTAGGTTTGAGGTAGGAAACCCAAGGTCTTATAAGCATAGATATACTCGGCACGGGCAGAAAATGCGTTTTTCTTCTTTTCAGAAAAATCCTCTTTTTGAGTACTCGTCATGATACGCTTCATTCCTTCCCGTGTTGAGTATAAGTAGTCGTGCAAAATTAATTAGACACCGAACAGACAAGATGTCTGTTCTACGGGGAAAATTTTCTGCAAATATTTTTGCCTACCTACTTATAACGCCTAACAGGAGTAGTCGAGTGACACCTGACTATCGGCTACCGTTAAGGGAATCGCACCGAGTTTTTTAGTAATGGAGGTACAGCCATGTTTCAAATGGGCGAAGTCTCTCGTCGTTTGGGACTCAATCCACAAACCCTTTACTTTTACGAGCGCATTGGATTAATCCCATCCCCCCAACGTACAACTGCCGGTTATCGGGTCTTCAGCGAGGAGGATTTGGAACGCCTTGGCTTTATTGTCCGGGCCAAGTCCTTGGGCCTAACTTTGGATGAGATTAAAGAAATTATTGCCTTGAAAGATGGGCGATCGCTCACCTGTCAAGCAGTCCATGACTTACTCGGCAAGAAAGTTCGAGAAATTGAGGAAAAAATTCGACATCTGGAAGTGCTGCGGGACGAACTCGTACCTTTAATCGCTTTGTGTCGGGCCAATCTCGATTCCAAGAAGGAATGCGTTGTACTGGAGGAAAAAGAAGATTAATCCTACCTTCCTAATTAGGGTTTGCTGAAAAAGTCAGAGTGTGGGGAGGGTGGGGAGTGTGGGGAGTGTGGGGAGTGTGGGATTGCCAAAAAGTTGATTTAACCCGTCAGTTTTACTGTACGAAAATTTCCCCCCACCCCGACCACACCTCCGGTCCCTCCCCACCCCCCAGAGTTTTTTCGATTTATTCAGCAGACCCTAATTAGGGTTTGCTGAAAATAGGCGAAAGTTATTAAATTAAAGGTTCAGAGGTTTTCGAGGTTCGAGAGTTTTGAGGCTAAAAAACAAGCAGCCTGCTCTAAAACCCAATTCCCCATTCCCCATTCCCCAAAAATGGCCAATTGTCAATGGTCAATGGTTAACAAGTTCCCCATTGACAAGTTCCCCATTGACAATTGACAATTTAAGCCTGATTTTAGCTCCTCAAAAAAAATTTACTCAAACCCCTTGACATTATACCTGGGTATAGGGATTAAGATGGAAATTGTTAAACAGAAAAGGAGTCCAGCCATGAGTACCATTAAAGTAGAAGTTTTAGGAACGGGCTGTAAAAAATGCCAGCAACTGGAAGCGAACGCTAAAGAGGCGATCGCTTCTCTGAAACTGGATGCGGAAGTGCTACATATTACCGACCCCATGAAAATTGCCGAAAAGGGAATCATTAAAACCCCCGCCCTCGCCGTCAACGACAAACTCGTAAGTCAAGGCAAAGTAGCCACCCCCGAACAAATTCAATCCTATTTAACTGCTTAATTAGGGAGGAAAAAATCGGGTGCATCTCAATGCAATTCGAAAACCTACAATTCAACGCTTTTTGCGAGCTTGCGAGCTTGCGAGCTTGCGAGCTGACCTGGCTCTAGGCAATTAGCGATTAGCGATTAGCGTGTCTTCGATTAGCCATTTTCTATTTTTGCAAATATGGGATGCTCCCAAAAAATCTAGGGAGGAAAAAAATCATGCAAGTTTCACCTTTTTGGCGGGAGCAGTGGAAGCCTCTAGCTCTCATTGTTACCGCTTTTTTTCTCTGCTTTTATCTTCCAATAGAAGCCCTGCAACAGTCGGAAAGGCTGCGAAATGCCTTTTGGGAAGCCCTATATTTAGTTCGCTGGTACTCCCGAGAACACGTCCTGTTGTGCCTGATACCGGCGTTTTTTATTGCAGGGGCGATCGCCGTTTTCGTCAGTCAAAACTCCGTAATTAAATATCTCGGAGCCAAAGCAAATCCCTTGCTCGCTTACGGCGTTGCCTCAGTATCGGGTACCCTGTTAGCTGTTTGTTCCTGTACCGTATTGCCCTTATTTGCTAGCATTTACCGGATGGGGGCGGGCCTCGGTCCGGCCATCGCTTTTCTTTATTCGGGTCCGGCGATAAACGTTCTCGCCATTATTCTCACTGCCCGCATTTTAGGAATGCCCCTGGGCATCGCCCGCGCCCTGGGAGCGATTATCTTCAGCATTATCATCGGGTTGGCGATGGAGTTTATCTTCCGCGAGGAGGAGCTGGAGAAGCTAAAGGCAAAGACCATGCTTCCCCAGGAGTCAGAAAGCCGCCCTCTCTGGCAAAATGCCCTATTTTTTGCAGTTCTGGTGGGGATTCTGGTTTTTGCTAACTGGGCACAACCGGAGGCAACTACTGGCTCCTGGTATGCCATTTATGCCGTGAAATGGTGGATAACGGGACTGTTTGGCCTGGCTTTAGCTGTCATTGGTATAGCCTGGCTCCACCTTAATGCAGGCAAGGTCATCACGATCGTTGTAGTTACCGCCGTACTTTCCTGGCAGTTTGGCAGCCAACCTCTCATTCCTTTTTCTTTTGCAACCCTGGGTCTATCTTGGCTCGCTAGCACTAATAAGGATGAGGCCGGAGAATGGTTTGAATCTTCTTGGGATTATGCCAAACAAATCTTGCCCTTACTGCTGTTTGGGGTACTCATTGCCGGTGCCTTATTAGGTCGCCCCAACCATGAAGCCTTAATTCCCTCCCAGTGGGTAGCTGAGGCCGTGGGAGGTAATTCTCTATTTTCTAACTTTTTTGCCGCCCTTGCGGGTGCATTTATGTATTTTGCCACCTTGACGGAGGTTCCAATTTTGCAAGGATTGATTGGCAATGGCATGGGACAAGGACCTGCTTTGGCTTTGTTACTTGCAGGACCTGCTTTATCTTTGCCAAATATGCTCGCGATCCGCAGCATTATCGGTACGAAGAAAACTATTGTCTTTGTCTGTCTGGTGGTGGTAATGGCAACTTTGAGCGGTATCATTTATGGGGCGCTTTTTGTCAATCGTTAATGGTCAATGGTCAATGGTCAATCGTTAATGGTCAATGGCCAATGGTCAATCGTTAATGGTCAATTAACAATTGACCATTAACAATTGCTTCGCTTTTGCTGGCAATGACAGAAAATCGGCCTTCAGTCCTCCCCAAACTCCCAACCCAGTCGCGTCGGCTGTTGGTAAATGCGCTTGAGAGTATTAATATCCCTAGCAGAAATTGGCGGCGGTTCTCCCACTTGGGAATAATACATAACATCCGTTTCCTCAAGACTGTGACCCCAAATTCCCAAAGCATGACCGAACTCGTGACGGACCGCCGCAGATAGATATTTACCCCTCTGCATCGGACTGAGCCAAATAACAAAACGATGAGCTAAAATCTCCCTACCATCTATTTCCTGGAGATAAAACTCGTAACGGGCTTCCGCAGAACGAGCCCTCATGTTATCCAAACTTATAGGCGGTCGCTTGTTAATAATAACGATATCGGCCTCGGACCCTTCCTCTACTATCTCCAAAGGCAAGTAATCATCCCACTCCATCACTGCCGCCGCCACGGTCTCCACCCATTCTCGGGAGCCTTGGTCGTTCTGGGGCGGTTCTATTTTCTGGCCCTCGGCCTCGGCAACATCGCTACCGCTATCCTTGCCGGGCCGAGGGACATAAACCGCGATCGGAAACCGCGACCAAATCAAATAACCCGCCACCGTCGCTTCTACCTCCTCAAAATAATCCCCCCCGTCAGTCTCATCCTCTTTCTCGCCCTCGGCGGCGGCAACATCGCTGTCGCTAACCTTGCCGGGCCGAGGGACCCACCGGGCGAGACTTGCTGGCAAGGGATGAACTTTCAGAGGAGGCAAACCATCCGTCGCCGTGGCTTTTTGAGATTGAACGTTAATAAAAATAGTAAAAATAGTAAAAATGCCAAGGGCTAGCATCCCAACGGCTAGAGGAGCGATCGAGAAACCCGGTTTTTTCAAAAAACCGGGTTTCTGAGATACCCAAAAGCCGAGTTTTCTGAGAATGCAAGACCTACTGTCTAGCCCTAAAATTGGCAGATTGAGTTTTTTCATGTTCGGAAATGGGGAATTGACAATTAACAATTAACAATTAACAATTAACAATTGACAATTAACAATTGACAATTAACAATTGACAATTGACAATTCCCAAAAAGCTATTTACTCTTCTTCGTTTCCGTCTTCGTTTCCGCCTTCGTTTCCGCCTTCGTTTCCGTCTTTGTTTCCGTCTCTTCTACCTCTTCCGGTTCCTCTTCTACACCCAAAACCTCCGCAGTCTTGACCGCATCCAACTTAAACATCAAAACTCCCAGAGGAGGCAAGCACAGATCCAAAGAATGATAGTGACTGTGGTAAGCCCATTCATCAGTCCACTTACCGCCCAAGTTGCCCATATTGCTACCGCCGTATTCGCCTGCATCGCTATTAAACAACTCCGTATAGAAGCCCGGTTCAGGCACTCCTACGCGATAATGGCTGTGAGGTTGGGGGGTAAAGTTGCAAACCACCACAATAAAATCTTTGCTATCTTTAGCGCGGCGGATAAAAGAAACCACGCTATGACTGCTGTCGTTACAATCGACCCACTGGAAACCATCCTCAGTAAAATCGCGCTCGTAAAGAGCCGGTTGAGAGCGATAGATACCGTTCAAATTCTTGAAAAAGTTCTTCAAAGCTTCGTGTGGGTGGTGCTGTAACAAATGCCACTCCAAATCCCCCCAAACATTCCATTCGCTCCACTGACCGAACTCCATGCTCATAAACATGGTTTTCTTGCCAGGGTGAGCAAACATATAGGTAAACAAAGCTCGCACGTTAGCGAACTTCTGCCACTCGTCCCCTGGCATTTTGCCTATCATGTTGCTCTTACAGTGAACTATCTCGTCGTGGGACAATGCGAGCATATAATTTTCGCTGTAATGATACCAAATACTAAACGTGACATTATTCTGGTGGAACTGGCGGAACCAAGGATCCATGCTGAAATAATCCAACATATCGTGCATCCAGCCCATATTCCACTTGAGATTAAAGCCCAAACCGCCCACATAAGTAGGCCAGGAAACCATAGGCCAGGCCGTCGATTCTTCAGCAATGGATAGAACGCCGGGATAGTAACCAAATAACAGGTGGTTGACCTGGCGCAAGAGGTCTGCAGCCGCGATATGTTCCACGCCGCCATACTCGTTAGCCACCCATTGGCCGTCCGGTCGCAAATAGTTGAGGTAAAGCATGGAGGCCACCGCATCGACCCTCATGCCGTCGATGTGGTATTTGTCAAACCAGAAAAGGGCGTTAGCTACTAAAAAGTTGCGGACTTCGTTGCGGCCGTAGTCAAAAACCAGGGTGCCCCACTCCTTGTGTTCGCCCTTGCGAGGGTCGCTGTATTCGTAGAGGTGGGTGCCGTCGAAGAAGGCCAAACCGTGTCCGTCTTTGGGGAAATGTCCCGGCACCCAATCGACGATGACCCCGATGCCGTTTTGGTGGCACTTGTCCACGAAGTACATAAAGTCTAGGGCGCTGCCGTAGCGAGAGGTGGGGGCGTAATATCCCGTTACTTGATAGCCCCAAGAGCCGTCGAAGGGGTGTTCTGCCACTGGCAAAACTTCAATATGGGTATAGCCCAAGTCTTTGACGTAGGGTATCAGTCGGTCGGCCATTTCCCGGTAGGTGAGGAAGCGGGCTCCTTGGTTGAGCTCCGAGACGTGGACTACTGGTTCGGTGGTGCCGTCGGGCCTTTTGGCAGGGGAGGCTGCCGACTCGTGGATCCAAGATCCCAGATGACATTCATAGACGCTGACTGGGTTTGTCAGGGGGTCGGTATTGCGGCGTTCCTCCATCCATTCTTTGTCGTTCCAGGTGTAGTCGTCCAAGTCAACGACGATGGAGGCTGTTTTGGGCCGGACTTCTTGTTGGAAGCCGTAAGGATCGGATTTTTCGTAGATGTGTCCTTCCCAGTTTTTGATTTCGTATTTGTAATGCTCTCCGGGGCCGATGCTGGGAATAAATAGCTCCCAAACTCCGCTCTGCCCTTTGCGCATTTGATGTTTGCGACCGTCCCAATAGTTAAAGTCCCCCAGTACCGAAACGTTGCGAGCGTTGGGGGCCCAGACGGCGAAGTAAACTCCTGGGACTCCGTTGATTTCTGTGGAGTGGGCTCCTAATTTTTCGTAGATGCGGTTGTGGTTGCCTTCCCCAAATAGGTGCAGGTCGAACTCGGTTAGTTTGGGAGAGCGGAAGGCATAAGGATCGTAGATTACTCGCTCGCGGTCACCTTCTTTTAGTTTGAGTTGGTAGTTGGCCAGCTCTGGAGTTTCAATCGTACATTCAAAGAAGTGGGGGTGATGCACTGACTCCATCGGGTATTCTTTTCTTTCTTTTGGGAGGACGACTGACACTTTCTCTGCTGTTGGTTCGTAGGCTCGCACTATCCAGGTGCTTTTTCCGTTTTCTTCGATTTGATGGGCACCGAGAACTTGAAAGGGGTCGTGGTGCTGGTTCCAAACGATTAGGTTAATTTGGTCGACTGATATGCTCATTGCTGTTAAATTATTTTCCTTGTCTTAGTAGAGGGTTAATGGGGTCTCAATATGCTGCGCTTTGCGGCGCGGGATCGAGATTTAGTATATAGAACTTTGGGACCATTTTAAAAATTAAGAGGGAATGGCTAATTGCTAATTGCTAATTGCTAATTGTTAATTGCTAATTGCTAATTGCTAATTGCTAATTGCTAATTGCTAATTTCCCTCTTGTCCTCCTGGTCCTCCCACACTCCCTTGTCCCTCTTCTAGTCCCGGTGGCAAGGGTTCGTTGCAAAGTTGGTGAATTTGGCCGATGCGTTGGAATAGCCAGGGATGGTCTTTTCGGTATTGAGGAATTAAGGCCAAAGGACTGAGGAGGGCGGCGGCGGCCAGGTCCGCTATGCTGAGACGATCGCCTACTAATGACAGGCGGGACGCCTGTTCTAGATCGGAACTGACCTGCCAGCGATGGGATAAGATTTCTAAAGCACTGGCCAGGCGATCGCTTGCCAGTCGGACTGCTGCTTCGTTTATCCCATACTGCCACCGGACGACTCTTATTACTGCTTGGCTGAAAAGGGAGGGATCGACCCCTTTGCCTTCTTTGGCGCGAAAGTGATAATAAACGAAGCGGGTGGCAGTGCCGATGCTTTCGTCGAGCCAGTCTTCTAGTAAAGAGGCTTCTCTTTGTAGCTGGGGCTCTTTAAAAAACAGCTCGGGAGTTGGAGAATAGGATTCTAGAAATTTAAAAATTTGGGTAGAATCCCCGATCGCTTTAGGTTGGCCTTCTATTTCTAGCCCAGGGCCAAGGGGCAACATCGCTTCGCTATCTAAGCCTTGCCGAGGGACTTCTGGTAATAAAACTGGGACGGTACTCAAACCGGTTAATGGTTTTATTTCTAGCAAATGCAATCCTGGGGTTAGATTCTTAACTTTATAAGAAATGCCTTTATAACCAAGGGCTAGGCGTGCTTTTCGGCAGTAATGGGAGGTGCTAAATTGTAGTAATAGCATTTAACATTTAACTTTTAACTTTTAACTTTTAACAATTGACAATTAACAATTAGCAACTGACAACATTTTAATTTTAAAATAAAAAAGCTTCAAAAATGGCAATCTTAGGATTAAGCTAGGTTTGGGGCATCGGATTACCCATTATCCATCTATGAGTATAGGTTAAAGTTTATGGTTGTAGTTAAATCAAATATGTCTGTCAAGAATAAAAGATACCGAAAAACAGGAAACGCCGAGATGGCAAATACAATTACTCCTCTAAGTCGAGGTCGGGACCGAGCTATGCTTCGTAAGGTAGGAAACGATGGGACTATCGGAACCAGCAAACCAGGGGGGAGTCTGGCAAAAAAAACTCAGCAGGAGGCGATCGTCGTTATTCCTATCGCCCAAGCTAAACCGATGTGGTTGCGATCGCTTCTCGGCTTGCAAATTGCTTCGTCTGTCGTTACTTTGGCTATTGTTAGCGTTACCCTTACTGTTTATGGGGGAACGATTTACGGTCAAGCTAAATGGAGCGAGGAATATCAAAAGTTAGAGAAAATGAGACGCTACGAACAACAACTTAGCGTGGCTAACGAACTGTTAAAACATGAAATAGCAGAACTCGCAGCTAGCCCCGATGTCGGCTTAGTTCCACAAGACTCTATAAAACCGATATTTTTGTCTCCCGCCCCCCTTCGTTCTGCCCCAGAAGATAGTAGTAACTCGGAGTCGGAGCAAAAATCAATCTTTGAGATACCTTTGGCATATTAAAGAAGGCAAAAGGCAAAAGGCAAGAGGCAAAAGGCAAGAGGCAAGAGGCAAGAGGCAAGAGGCAAAAGGTAATTGTTAATTGTTAATTGTTAATTGTTAGTTGTTAATTGTTAGTTGTTAGTTGTTAATTGTTGGTTGTTAATTGTTGGTTGTTAATTGTTAGTTGTTAGTTGTTAGTTGTTAATTGTTAATTGTTAATTGATATATGGCTTCCTCAGATAACTCTAATTTCCGCCGTCGCCCTTCGTCGAACCTCAGCCGACGAAAAATCTCGCGCGCTAATTTAGAAAAAATAGAAAAAATAGAAAAAAAACGGTTGCGCGGCGAATTATTGCGGCAAGAAAATGGGGAACAAAACAACAAAACAAGGAAAGAAAAAAATTTCAATTCCCGCCTGTTCGTGGTATGGGTAATTTTAATGATGGGGATGTTGGCCCTGGGGGTAAAATTATTTTCCTTGCAAGTATTACAAGGGGAAAAACTGCAAGAAAGAGCCCGGCAACAACAAACGGCGCGATCGCGTCCTTTTGTGCCCCGGCGGCCCATAGTAGATAGAAATGGCAACCTTTTGGCAGTGGATCGCCCCGTCTATACCCTCTACGCCCACCCCTTTTTATTCAAAATTACCCCAACTGATGTTGCCAGTCAATTAGCTCCAGTTTTAGAAGCAGCTAACTTAGAAAAAACTTTTAGCAAAAGTCAGTTAATTGCTATCTTTGACGAAGCAGAAAGCGGTCTCAAAATAGCAGAATCTCTCAGCGAAGAAACTGCTAAAAAGATCGCTTATTTGGGTATGGACGGTTTGGAATTAATTCAACACCAGCAAAGGCTTTATCCCCAAGAAGAAATAGGGGCGGAAATAGTTGGTTATGTGGATGGGGATCGTAAAGGTCAAGCGGGTGTAGAATACAGCCAACAAAATTTATTAGAAAGGCTAACTCCCAATCTAGAGTTTGCCAGATCTATTCACGGTATTTTAGTACCTAAACAACTCGCTACTGGCTATCTCCAAGTTGACGATTTACAGTTGCACCTAACTATAGACAGTCGCTTGCAAAGGGCAGCTCGCGCCGCTCTCAAGCCCCAAATCGAAAAATATAGAGCAAAGCGAGGTACGGTAGTTGTTATGGATGCTACCGATGGCGCTTTGTTAGCTTTAGCGAGCGTGCCTTCTTACGACCCTAACGAGTATTATAAGTATGGCATGGAAACTTTTAAGAATTGGGCGGTGACTGATGTTTACGAGCCTGGTTCTACTTTTAAACCGCTGAACGTTGCTATAGCTTTGGAGGTGGGAGCGATAAAACAGGATAGCGTTTTTATGGACGAAGGGAGAATCTTCGTGAGCGGTTGGCCTATTGCTAACTACGACTACGAAAGAGCGGGGGCTAAAGGTTATCGTTCGGTGACGGATATCGTCAAAAATTCTAGCAACGTCGGCATGGTAAAAATAGTTCAACAGATGAAGCCGGAAGTATTCTACGACGGACTCAAACGTTTGGGCTTGGGGGAAACTTCGGGTATCGACTTACCTTTTGAAACTCCTAGCATGATGAAAACTAGGGAACAGTTTTTGTTAGCTCCCGTAGAGGCCGCCACTACCGCTTTCGGTCAAGGTTTTTCTCTCACTCCGGTGCAAATGGCCCGACTTCAGGCTACTTTAGCTAATGGCGGCAAGCTGGTTACGCCTTATGTGGTGCGAGGGCTGTTCGACAGTAAGGGGCAAGCTTACTGGCAGCTACCCAAACCCACTCCCCGCCAGGTGTTTTCTCCCGAAACCGCTAAGGAGGTTTTAAGAATGATGGAAGTGACGGTGGACTCTGGTACGGGTATGGCGGCGAAAATTCCGGGATATCGCATTGCGGGCAAAACCGGCACGGCCCAGAAGGCTTCTCCTTTTGGGGGTTATTCTAAAAATTTGAGGATTACTAGCTTTGTCGCTATTTTTCCGGTGGAGGCACCCCGTTATGTGGTTTTGGCGGTTATTGACGAACCTAGTTATGGTACGGGGGGGTTGGTGGCCGCGCCGGTGGTTAAGTCGGTTATCGAGGCGGCGATCGCTATTGAAAAACTGCCACCGGCAGATGTTAAGGAGAAGTTGGGGAATGGGGAATAGGGAATGGGGAATGGGGAATAGGGAATGGGGAATGGGGAATGGGGAATGGGGAATGGGGAATGGGGAATGGGGAAT
>CAZUCT010000041.1:0-31382 GCA_964619285.1 uncultured bacterium
AACAATCGCTGAAGCGATTACTACGAACAATCGCTGAAGCGATTACTACGAACTAGCTTCGCACATGGCCATAAAAGTACATTCCCAGACTAAACGGGGCTGAACGTAACCGAGCAAACACCGCCGGGCCTTTTCCAAACTTTCTAAATGTTGCTTTCGATATTCTCCTAATTGATGTTGGCGCTGCCAGAGATTGTGCTGCAAGTAATCTACTAACCATAACTGTCCTTCGGTATCAAGAGTTTTGCTAATTTCTCTGGCAAGTTCCAACCCTTCGCGGATAGTCTGAGTTTTTTTTGTAGCTGCCACGAGAATTTCCTCGGGAATTTCTTGTAGCTGCTGCCAACAGGCGATCGCCTCCCCCGGACTCCCTTGCGCCATTGCCATCACTTCCGCGTTAGCTAAAACCTCGGGGCGACCCGCTTTTTCCAACACTTGCCGGATCTTCTCCCCATCCAGACGATAAAAAGGTATCCGCTGGCACCGGGAAACTAGAGTTGGTAACAAGGAGTCTACTCCTGGGGCGATTAAAATTAAAGTTGCTCTGAGGCCGGGTTCTTCTAAAGTCTTCAACAACCCGTTGGCGGCGCCTTCTCCCATTGTTTCCGATCGTTCCAACACAACGGCAGTTCGCGCTGCTTCCAGTGGCGGGCGACTGAGAAAGCGACCGATATCGCGAATTTGTTCTAGGCGAATTTGGGGCTTGGCCCTGCGCTTCAACCCTGCTTCTGCTGCTTCTTTGGCCGTTAGCAGTTTGCTTTGATGTAAATAAGTAGGTTCGACCCAGAGTAAGTCTGGATGGTTTCCTTCGTTGAGGCGATGTTTTAGCTTTTGGGGGTCTCGGTGTTTGCTTCCTTCTCCAGAGAAGAGGAGTTCGATAAAACATTTCGCCGCCAAACCGCGCCCCACTCCCTCCGGACCGGCAAATAGATAGGCGGGGGCGATGCGTTTTTGAGCGATCGCCCGTTCTAGAAGTGCCACTGCCTGAGTCTGTCCGATAAGTTCTGAAAACGGCATTTTTTGCGTAAGGTTCGTAGCAATCGCTTCAGGGATTTTTGTATATCTACAATTAATCTTCAGGAGGAGCCGGTAGGGGGTAACTTTCCGGTTCTACAGTATTATTGATGGAAGGGCGATCGCTCGCATCCGAACTTCCATCATCCTCCCCTGCCTGCGGTGCCCCCGGCAGAGTAGCCAAAGCCACCCGAGACCCTCCCATCTCTCGCAACATATCCAGCACTTGTACGACATCATTATATCTGGCTTCTTTGGGTGCGTACAATACCATTACTCCATTAGGATATAACTGTAAGTATCTGGCAGCTAAACTTTGTAGTTCCCTCAAAGTTACTGGTTGTTGTTCGATGTAAGTTCTGCCCAGTTGGTCTATACTAACAATCAACATTTCCTGACCTTGAGCCTGACCGGTACTAGCCTTAGGCAGATCCACGCTAATAGCTTGCTGGCGGGTTAACTGCAAAGCTGCCAGTAGAAAAAACGTCAAAATACAAAATATGACATCGATTAAAGGGATTAACTCGATGCGAGCTTCTTCTAGTGGAGAATCTAAATTTATTTTCATAATTGCTAGTGGGGAATTGGGAATCGGGAATTGGGAATTGGGAATTGGTTTAAATCGCTAAAGCGATTACTACGAACTTTCTTCTTCAGGTTTTAAAGTGGGAGGAGGGGGGGGAGGAACGTTAGAAATATCCTCAGTTGAAAGAGAGGAAAAATAAGAAGGTGTTTCGGATTTATTAGCCGCAATTTGAGGCCAATATTGGCGATAGAGCAATTCTAATTCGTTACCCGCCTGGCGAAAAACTTTAGTTTGATTGAAAAAGAAACTTTGAAAAAGTCGATAAAAAACCAAAGTAAAAATAGCTACCACCAATCCTGCAGCGGTACTAATTAGGGCCTCGCCAATACCGGTCGTCACCCCTGCGGTGGAAGAAGTCCCCAAATCTCCCAGACGAATAGAACTGAGAGAACCGATCAAGCCCAGAACGGTTCCCAACAAACCCAACATCGGCGCCAAAGCGATAACCCCTTCTAAAAGTTTGTCGCCCCTGCGCATGGAGGCCAACTCCTCATCGGCTGCAGCTTCTAGGGCCAGTTTAAATAATTCTGGATCGGCATTTTGGAGTCGCAGTGGGGCGTAGAGAAATCTACCGATAGGCTGTTTGCTAGCTCGCCTGGCCATTTCCGTTGCCACGCCCCAATCTCGGAGGGCCGCTTCCAGGACTCTTTTAACCGTCCGCCTTTCCTTCAAGGAAAGACTGGCCCAAAACCAGAGGCGATCGACAATCGTACTTAAGGACAAAATGGATAAAATTATTAGCGGCCACATAGCAGGGCCACCTTTCTCTATTAGTTCTTGAAAAGTCACGTTATGCTGGCTCCAGAGTCAATTTCTAAACTTTTACGGTATATTTTTTAACTAATATTCAGCATATCAACTTTTTAAAAATAGCAGAACCAGGTTAGCTTTAAATCGCTCTGGTCTGTTTTGCTATTAGGTCCCTCGGTCGGGCAAAGATAGCAGAGCGATGTTGCCGGAGTCTCGCGCCAGGAAATATAGTATGGCGGTGCATCTGACGAATCTAAATCGATCGCTCCCTACTCATACTCGGAATGGATATTAATACTCAAAAAAGCCATAAGTACCCGTGCAAAATTAATTAGACATCGAACAAGCAATAGCCGCGTTCTACGGGCAAATTTTTCTGCAAATATTTTTGCATACCTACTTAGATAAGAAGGGAAATACCGAGACTAACTGGCAGAGCTATCCAGGGAGCATCTCAATGCAATTCGAAAACCTACAATTCAACGCTTTAGGTTAGAGGTCAGAGGTTAGAGGTTAGAGGTCAGAGGTCAGAGGTCAGAGGTCAGAGGTTAGAGGTCAGAGGTCAGAGGTTAGAGATGTTTGAGGTTCGAGATTTGAGATTATCGCGGTGAAAAAAATATTTTTACAAAGATTCGATGCTCCCGCTATCCACCTTTTTTTTCCTTGCTGATTTGAAATTCATGCTTTTTGGGAATTATTCTAGGGGAATAGGGTTAGGACTTTCGTAGTAATAAGGTACCGACTTGTTGGGTGGAGGTTCGCGCGAGCCCGACCTACGATTTTCCTTCATCTGGTAGTTTATTTTGGCGCGACTCCTTAAGGGAGAAGACTTTCAGAGTTTTTATCTATTCTTTGATTTATTAGCAACCCTTTAGGATTGCTATAGTAGCTAAGTAGCAGAGGATTTATTATTGACAAATAGATAATTAAATGCTATAATAAACTAAAAAATTAAAAATTGAGGTTCTAAAATTAGTTTTTGAGATGTTGGGTTCCACGAAGGTCCGCACAACCTACAAAGAACGGCATTTTTGGTGGCGAAGGTATTGTTAGATAAAATTAGTTTTTGAGTAATAATCATTATTTGCTATTTTTGCCAAACTGAGACGCTCCCAACTTAAATTACCAAGATGGAATGCAATAGTAAAGCCACAAATAGACTGATTTTTGTGATTTTTTTAAGATGTCGACTTGGTCTGCAAGCAAAATAGATCGGCACCGATTTCAGACTAGCAATGAGGTATTTCTTAATTATTTACAACCTATTATTTTCAGTGCATCGCTTTTTTTTAAACCTATTTTAGGCAAAAATTAAGGGAGTAAGAGAAATAATTTAAGCAATAAATAGAATGCCAAGCGTAGCCAAATATTCTCCTAACTGAAAACATGGCTCATCTGCTGATTATTTTAACTCAATAATGGCGCATTTAATAGTTGCAAAAATAGTTGCAAAAATAGTTGCAAAAATCTGCAAAAATATCCCTGGCAGAGTATAAATATGAGTATGAATTGAGGAAATGGCAAAATTGAAATAGAAGTGCCAAGACCAAAACCAAGACAAAAATAGCCCAAGAAAAAGAAATTAAGCGCCACCGTTGCAGAAAGAGGGGTTGAGCTATAGAGGTATATTGCCCCCTAAAATAAGAATCGATCGCCCGAGATACCCCCATCCATAATCCATCAAATACTCCACCAAAAACCAAGGCAAACAACAAAAATGCTTATTCCGCCGATCGCCCAAGCAATCAACCATAACCCAGTAACTACCACAGCAGACACCCCAGTAGAAGAAGTAATCCTGCTGATGAGCGGCACAGGAGCTAGCTGCGTGTTAGTAGTAGAAGAGCAGACAAACTCAGAGAATTCTGCATCCCCCATAGAGAGTAATGGGGCCAAAATCGGTCCGGCCAACGAGCAACAAACAAAACGGTCGGTCGTGGGTATTTTTACAGAGGGAGACATCATCCAATTAACATCAATTGGAGCGACCTTAAATGGATTTTCCATCGCTCAAATAATGATTAGAACCATAGTAACAGCCAAACTATCGGAAATCCCAGACATTTTCGCCCTACTCGCCCTCTTAGAAAAACATCAAATAGGCCACCTACCAATCCTGGACGAATCGGAAGCGTTAATTGGCCTAATAAGCGCCAGCAACTTAATCGACTTTTACCAAAAGCGATCGCCCCGGTTGCCAAATACAATAATATTAGAAAGCGATAGCGATTTACCAGAGCCAAGAAAAGAACTAGAAGAAGAGCCGGAGTTTTTAAGCTTAGAAAAAAAAGCAGAAGCTCAGGAAAATAACCTTTCCAAAACAGAAGGGAGCGTGGCAATTCCAGCGAATTTAATCCAATTAAAGCAGCTAGCACAAATTCCATCTAACAAAATAGTTCATGCCTCTGGTTCCTCGTCGGTGCGACAGATTGCCAAACTAATGTTTGCCCGCAATACTAAATATGTATCGATCGCAGAAGCGGTGGAAAGCGATCGGAAGAAAGGCAAAAAGACCAATAAACTAAAAGGAGTAATAAGTAGCCGGGACATAGTGCAGCTACTAGCATTAGGAATAGACCTCCAGCAAACGAAAGCAGAAGCGGTATCTAATGGGATGCCCGCCGTAGTGCGATCGCACGCCACCCTAGAAGGGGCCATAGAGCTGCTGCAAAAAACCTACAATCAACTCCCGCTAATCGTCCAGAGTTCCTCCGGCCAGCCTCTCAGTTTGATTTGTCCGCAAACGGCGATCGCCCAAAGCTTATTACCAAAATCCCTACATAAATCTCTCCTGCGGTTTGAAGGGCACATAGTCCAGATAGCATCCCAACTGCACAAAGCCGAAGAAAAACTCAAACTGTCTGCGGATCGCAGCCAACAAATAGAAAAAAACCATCAAAAATATCAAGAACGAGCCGCCCTTGCCCTGGAAGCAAACCAGGACGGTTTGTGGGATTGGAATATCAAAACCAACGAAATCTTTTATTCCTTGCGGTGGAAAGAAATGCTCGGCTATGACGAAGCCGAAATCTCTAACAAAATCGACGAATGGTTGAGCCGCATACATCCAGAAGATATAGAAAAAGTAAGCGCGGCGGTCCAAGAGCGGTTGAGCAAACGCAGTCGCGTCGATCGTATAGAATATCGGATGCGGTGCAAAGACGGAAGTATTATTTGGATTCTCGATCGCGCCCGAGCCTTATGGGAGGGAACGACCCCCGTGCGGATGGTGGGAACCCATACAGATATTACTGCCACCCGAGAGTTTGATGCTAAAATTAAAACCCAAGCAAGGCAATACGCCACGGCGATGAACAATATTAAAGATATTGTTTTTCAAACAGATCGGGGGGGGAAACTGACATTTATCAATAATGCCTGGAAGGAAATAACCGGTTTTTCTTCTACAGAAACTCTAGGCAAAAAACTCTTAGATTATTTAAAACCGTTAAACTCAAATCAAAGTCATCGTTCGAGTTTGCCTCCAGCAGGAACTGATTCAAAAAATCATGGTTTGAACTTAAGCGAGGGGCGGCAGCAACTAGAACTGCTGACGGACGCAGGTATTTATACTCCAGTAGAAATAGATAGTAAAATTTTAATCGATTCTCACGGTAAAATCGCAGGAATAGTAGGAACGTTACACGAAATTACCCACCGCTTAGAAGCAGAAGAAAACTTGCGAGAAAGCGAAAAAGCAATTCGAGAGCTTTACGAAGTGACAGCGGGTGCGGATAGCTCCTTTGAAGGACGAATCGTGGCATTATTAAACATGGGATGCCGTCGGTTTGGCATGGATATCGGAATTTTGGGACAGGTTTTAGGCGATCGCTACGAAGTAGTAGCAGCACACCTCCCCGAAGACTTCCCCTTCGGACTGACCAAAGGAGACGCCTTCGCTCTAGAGCAAACCTTCGACCGAGAATCATTGCGACAAGCCGAACCCCTAGCCATCTCCTCGGCCAAAGATTCCCAGTGGCGACATCACCCCGCCTATACCATCCGACGAGTGGAAGCATATATCGGTACGAAAGTCATTGTCGCCGGTCAAGTCTTTGGCACCATAAGCTTTACCAGTCGGTTAGCTCGGCATCCATTCAAGTTCGTTGACTTAGAAGTATTAAAACTGATGGCAATTTATATAGGCGGGGAGCTGTTGCGACAAGAAGCAACGGAAGCCTTGAAACGACAATATCAAAGAGCCTTATTGCTAAAACAAATTACCTCAGAAGTACGCTCCAAACTAGATACTAAAGAAATATTCGATAAAACCGCCACCCAAATAGGACGAGTATTTGGAGTAAATCGCTGTACCATCCACAGCTACATCGCCGAGCCCTATCCTCACCTACCCTGCGTAGCCGAATATTTAGAAACAGGCTACGAGTCGAGTTTGGATGTCGAAATTTCCGTCAGTTACAACCCCCACACGGAAAAGCTTTTAGCGGAGGATAAAGCGATCGCCTCCCCGGATGTCTATAGCGATACCCTGCTCAAAGCGTCCGCTCCCATGTATCGGCGTTTGGGAGTCAGAGCCATGCTATCGGTGCGCACCTCTTATAAAGGACAGCCCAACGGGATTGTCAACTTACATCAATGCGACTATATGCGCCAATGGACTCAGGATGAAATCGACCTGCTAGAAGACGTAGCGGCCCAGGTAGGTTTAACCCTAGCCCAGGCGGACCTCTTAGAAACGGAGATGAGTACCAAAGAAGAGCTATCAGCGAAAAATCAAGCCTTAGAACAGGCGCGTCTGGCCGCCGAAGTCGCCAACCGCGCCAAGAGCGAATTCTTAGCAATGATGAGCCACGAAATCCGCACTCCCATGAACGGAGTTATCGGCATGACGAGCTTGCTGCTGGATATGAATTTAACTCCCGAACAGCGAGATTTTGTGGAAACTATTCGTACCAGCGGCGATGCCCTGCTGACCATTATTAACGATATCCTGGATTTCACGAAGATCGAGTCGGGCAAACTGGACTTAGAGCAACACCCCTTCGACCTCCAAACCTGCGTCGAAGAGTCTCTGGAGCTATTGGCACCGAGGGCTTCGGACAAGTCGTTGGAACTGGCTTATTTAATAGATGATTCGGTACCGGAGATGATTTTGGGAGATGTTACCAGACTGCGGCAGGTGTTGGTGAATTTACTCGGCAATGCGGTTAAGTTCACCGCTAAGGGAGAAGTTGTAGTGTCGGTGAAGGCGAGGGTAGCGAGGGAGACTTCAGAACTCGACGATCGCCCCGTGGTTTCGGATGCCCCAGAGGAGGGAGCAATTACACCCCCTGCAACAGCCGATGGCGCGCCTAAGTGCTTGCCGGGTAAATATGAAATCGAGTTTAGCGTTAGGGATACCGGCATCGGCATTCCTCCAGACCGCATGGACCGCCTGTTTAAAGCATTTTCTCAAGTCGATGCTTCCACCACCCGCCAATACGGAGGCACCGGTTTGGGACTCGCCATCAGTCAGCGTTTGAGCGAAATGATGGGAGGTCGGATGTGGGCAATCTCGCGCTGGGGACCGATAATAGAGGAGGAAGGAGAACCTCCGGTAGGGGAAACTGAGGCTGCCGAGTCGTCTCTTAGCGTTAGCGTCGTGGGAAGTCCGCCTCCAGATTTCGAGCCGCCCGCTACCGAAAGCAGGGGTGCTACTTTTTATTTTACGATCGCCGCTAGTGCTGTTGAGGTTCCTTCTTTTGACGAGGACGATAGTTTCTTAAAGGGCAAGCGGTTATTGCTTGTCGAAAGCCATTCGATTAACCAGCAGTCTATTGCTTCTCAGACGGAGTCTTGGGGTATGTCTTGCGCGATCGCTGCTTCTGGAGGGGAGGCTTTGCGCCTTCTCGAAGAGGGATGGAATTTTGATGTAGCGATTTTGACGATGAATCTCCCAGAGATGGATGGTATGGTTTTGGGGCGCAAAATACGCAAGTTGGAAGTTTCTAAGGGTAAGGCTTCTCTACCGTTGGTGATGTTTACTTATGTTGGCAAAACTGAGCTTTTGAAAGAACTTCAGGGGGCCGATGTTAATTGGGCGGGCTTTTTGAATAAGCCTTTGAAACAGTCTCAGTTTTATAACCTTCTGCTACAGGTGTTTGGTACTCAAGGCTCTCAGGTGGATGGTAAGCCGGAAGCTCAAAATCTAGGGTTGAAGTATTTTCAAGAATATAGCGACAAAAGTAGCGATCGCTCTCAACTGAGAATTTTGTTGGCTGAGGATAATGTGGTCAATCAGAAGGTGGCTATTTCTATGCTAGAGAGGTTGGGATATCGGGCAGATGTGGCTTGGAATGGCTTGGAGGTTTTGGATATTCTCAAAAAACGCCGGCAGAAAAACACCTCGGAAGCAGGCTACGATGTTATTCTGATGGACGTGCATATGCCTCATAAGGATGGTTTGGAAACTACGGAGCAAATCTGCAAAGAATATCCAGAGGAGGAGCGACCTTGGATTATTGCGATGACTGCTAATGCCATGCAGGGCGATCGCGAAAAATGTCTCGATGCTGGTATGAACGATTATATCAGCAAGCCGGTTCGTCGAGAGGAGTTGCTCCGCGCTCTGAACAAGTGCAAGCCCAAACGTCCTCGCGCCTTGGAGTCTGAGGCTCCGATAGAGCAACATGATACTCCGAAGTTGGCTCCCCAGGAACTTAAATCTCAGTTGCAAGCTACTCTCGATTCGGCTAAGATTGGCGGTACTGAGTTTGAGGATTCTTCCGAAGAGGAATTGGAGGAGATAACTCATGAGGATGAGGATTGGCAAGACTGGGAGGAGCTCCCTGGGTTGGAAGAGTTGCCAGATATTCTCTTGGAGGATGAAGGCTTTGAGGAGGAAGAATCTGAAGATTATTCTATCGGTACTGTTGTTGAAAATGGAACGACACCCCAGGAGCCTGCTGTGGATGCCCAAACTATAGAGAGTTTCCGCTTTCTCTACGATGACGAACCCGAAGAGTGGCTGACTCTTATTCAGGATTTTTTGCGCGATGGGGAACAGCGCTTGGAAACTATTGGTAATTCTCTAAATAACAGCGACGTTCCCACTCTTAAGGTTGCCGCTCATACTCTCAAGTCTAGTAGCGCTTCGATGGGAGCTTTTCCTTTCTCTGAGTTTTGCAAGGAATTAGAATATATGGCTCGCGTCGATATGGAGAATCATGTTAATCCCCCAGAGTGTTTGACTTCTGGAAAGGCCGTTCGAGTATTTTCCCGGGCTAAGGCCGAATGGAAAAGGGTTCGCGATGTCTATGCTTTGGAATTGCAAGCCCAGGAAGCTGCTTGTTAATTGCTAATTGTCAATTGCTAATTGTCAATTGTTAATCTTAGCCATTAGCCATTAGCCATTTTCGATCGCCGATGCCAATGGCCAATTTTTCGCTGGCCTTTGGCCTGATGCTGTTGCCATTGGCAGCATCGAATCTTTGTAAAAATACTTTCTGGAACAATTAAGTATTGACAATAAACGCTTTAGGTTAGAGGTCAGAAGTCAGAGGTCAGAGATGTTTGAGGTCAGAGGTTAGAGATGTTTGAGGTTCGAGATTTGAGATTATCGCGGTGAAAAAAATATTTTTACAAAGATTCGATGCACCGGTTGCCATTCCTGTCAAACTGTTCCGATCCGGAAAAAAGGCGGCTGTAGATTATAGCAAAACAAATTAATAATTGCCAGGGCTTCTCTGGGGAAATTGCCTGAAGTTAATCTGTGGCGGGGATGCGATCGCGATCGCCATCTTTAACAAAGCTCGATCGCTATTTTTCCCGATTTAGATCGAGGGAACGAATGAGCGAAATCCTCGGTCTCTAATGATAGCGATCGCAGCATTTACCGTAGAAAAAGATGATACTAGAAGAGAAGGTCTTAAAATTGCCTTCCCGAAAATCTTAGGATATTTCTTAATTTTAATTTTACCAGGGGAGCATCTAATTTAACTTTGGCAAGCCCAATCTACATTAAAAGGTTAAAGAACGATGAAAATCAGATGGAAAAAACTATTCACAATGCTTTTTTTCTGGCTATTGCTAGAGGTTTTGCTCAATTTTATGGGGTTAGACGATTTGGCAGACTACGGCGAGTTTGTTTTTGAAAGAAATTCTATCGTGCATTGCGGCTAATTTTTAGATTATTATTTCACCTTGAATTATTCCTTGGCTGCGTGCTAATATGAGAAAAAATCCGGCATTATTTATTTTCAAAGCATCAAAAAAAAGAGAAGGCGATCGCCTTCTCTTTTTTGATACTAGAAACCCGGTTTTTTAAAAAAACCGGGTTTCACCAGATACCAAAAAACCGGGTTTCACCAGATAATACTAAATATCGGCGAACCAATTTCCGCCCTTTAAAAATCCTTCGCGGACGTTCCAACCATTATCGAGGAGAATTGCTTTGACTTTCTTTTTGCATTTTGGTTCCGACATTTTACCTTTGCTCATATTTTGAGCGATCGCCACCGTATCAAAAAACTCTTTTTTATCGACCTTACCATCATTAATAGCAAACTGAGTTAACATTTCTTGAATCTTATCATCGATGTCTCTTTCGGTGACGTAGCCCTTATCTTCGCAAACCGATAAAAAGATACGCCTTGCTTCATCCAAGCTCAAACCTTGACCGATGCCGTTATCTAAGAGGGAGCGTTCTTCATCGCGATCGATAAATTTGTCGTCGTAGCCTCTCAGCTTGACATATTCTGCAAACTGTTGTTCTACTTCGGGACTTGCCATATTTTTGTACTCCTATTGATTCCGTAATTTTGGTAATTTTATGGTTTTAGATAGCCGGTCGAACATTCTCAAAAAGTGCGGTTTTTCAGCGTTTCAGAAACCCGGTTTTTCAAAAAAACCGGGTTTCACAGGCCGATTCTTTAGCTGTTAATTAAAAGTAACACGAGCTAGAGGGGTTAATTCCGATCGCTTTTACATTTTTTAACACAACAGCAGTTGCGGTTGTTTTTTAACGGGGCCTTGTTGGGTATAAATTAATTGTAGGTAGGGCGCGTGCGAACCGGAGCCCGACAGCTACTAGCTATTACGCCCCCAAACAAAATGCAGCCTTTGGCCCTTGTTAAGTATGAGTTAAGGAAATTAAAAAGAGGTTAAAAAGCTGTATCAAAAGGTACCAAACTCCCAGAGCGATGCTGATAAATTCAGTTATTCGTAAATCAAGTATGAGCCAGACCTCCATGCGTCTAGAACAGTTACAAGCCTTTCTTTTAGTAGCAGAAACGGGAAGTTTCCAACAAGCAGCGCGACAACTGGGGGTCACGCAATCGACCATCAGCAGACAGATCCAGGCCCTAGAAGCGGAAGTGGGGTTGTCCCTATTCCATCGAAGCAGTCAAGCAAAACTGACTTTGGGAGGAGAGAGATTGTGGCCTTACGCCCGGAAAATTTGTCAAAGCTGGCAGAATGCGACTCAGGAAATAGGAGATTTGCTGGCAGGAAAGCAACCAGAATTATGCGTGGCCGCCATTCATTCAATTTGTGCCACTTACTTGCCGCCGGTGTTACAAAAATTTTGTCGGAATTATCCAGAAGTCCAATTGCGGGTGACTGCTTTGGGAAGCGATCGCGCCCTCAAAGTCCTCAAAGATGGCCTGGTGGATGTAGCGATCGTCATGAATAACCGTTTTTTCACTGCCAGTCCGGAAATGAAGGTCGAGCCCCTCTACACCGAAGCAGTAGAAATACTGATGGCTGCCAATCATCCGTTAACGGAGTACGAAGAAGTACCTATTTCTGAGTTGGTTCGCTGCCCGCAAGTAGTATTTAAAGACGGTTACGGAATGCAAAGGTTGGTGCTTGAAGAGTTTGGGCGAATAGGGGCAAACCTTAATGCGGTTTTGGAGTTAAATACTCTGGATGCTTTTCGAGGGGTAGTGCGACAGGGAAATTTAATTGCTTTATTGCCCCATTCGGCTTTGATAGAAGCCAGCAAAGATCCTACCCTAGCTATTAGGAGTATAGCTCCGGGTTCGGGAAATCCCAAAGTTTCATCTATTAAAGAGTTTTTGGCAAATTCGGCGTGGAAGCGGGAGGTTGTGTTGGTGACGACGAGCGATCGCATGGAGATTCCACCGATAAAACTTTTCTGGCAGCTTGTCAAAGAATTAGTTCCACAGCAATTAGACCAGTTAGATAATTTTCCAGGTTGGAAAGCAAAGCTAGCTAAGTAATTTTCATAAGTCAAAAATTTAATAATTTTTTTATAAAGTTAGCAGGGGTAAGGTGTTGTTAAAAACATAGAAAATCTGGTATTTTTGATATAAATAAAGATAACCTCTTCTACTCAAGATTGAATAGAAGCCATCGGGGATGAAACGAGAAAAATGTTAATTAGGAGTTAAGAGGCCCCAGCAAGCAGCTAGGAAATAACAAATTATGAAAAGGCGCAATTTTCTCTGGTACTCCTTATTATTTGTGGCAGGCTGTACGGCAGGAACGAATAGTCCCACGGGCGGGGACAATTCTCCACAAGTTCTGCGATTGGCAGTGACCGACGTCCAAGGCCAAGAAGACCTGGAGCGGGATTATGGGCCATTTAGGCAGGCCCTAGAAGAAGTGTTGGAACGTCCGGTAGAGTTTTTCCCGGTGGATAGTTACACGGAAGCGGTGCCGGCCTTGCAATTGGGCCTGGTGGATTTGGTACTCATGGGGCCGTCGGAATATGTGCTGATCCGGACGAGAACTAATGCGGTGCCGCTAATTGCCATAACTCGTCCCAACTACCACGCAGCGATCGCTGCCTCCAGCAAGAGCAACATCAAATCTTTGGCCGAATTGAAAGGTAAAACTATCGCGATGGTAAAAGTTGGTTCCACCAGCGGCCACCTCGGCCCCACTAAACTGCTGCTGGATGCGGGATTAAATCCCAAGTCGGACTATAAAGTGGAGATGCTGAGGCGGGAAGGCAGCCTGGAAGCGCTGAAAAATGGCGAAGTAGATGCTTGGGGAGGGCCTTTGATTGACTATCAAAGATTGGTGGCAGCTAAAGAACTCTCGGAAAGCGAATTTCCCTTATTAAAAAAAGGACCGGCTTTGCCTAACGATGTCTTTGTGGCGAGCAGCAAACTTAACCAGAATTTAACCGACGAGATTGGCTCGCGCATGGTAGAAAATCAGAAGAAGCTCGTAGAAGCTTTGGCGCTCCCTCCTGCTAACGATAAGTTCAAAAGTTCCGAGATGATAGCTACCAACGATTCCGATTACAATATGATTCGGGAAGTTTACGAAGCTTTAGGGCAAGGGCAGTTTTTTACTGCAGAATAACTAGATGATAAAGCCCGCAAAAATAGTCGAGAAAAATTGCCAGCCAGAAGGCGAGACTGCCGGGTTGTTATCCCAAGTGCCCGATCGCTGGCTGATGCAATTTTTTAATGGTTTGAGCATAGCTAAAAAAATCGGTTTGGGTTATTCTTTGGCGATCGGTATTGGAGTTATCGGAACGTCTATCGGCCTAACTACTGGCTATTACTACCAACAACAGGCCCAGGAAGAACGCTCTATTGCCGAGGCCCAACACCGTCAGCTTTTGGAATTAGAAAATGCGGTGACAACAGTGCGCTTGCATCCGCAAAGATTGGTGGCGGTGTTGGGAGATTCGATCTGGTTCGATCTAGAAAGGAACAGGTTTTTAATCCAGGTAAAGCAGATCGAGAAACTGCTGCAGGAACTCGAAGAATTTATAGATACTCACCCGGAAAATTTAGCCGTAGAGACCGAACAGTTAAAACAGTTATTGCAAAATTACGCTACCAATACGCAAGCTTACAGGAAATTAATCGAGTCCCTGTGGATAGAATTAAATGTGGCGACGCTGACAGGGGCAGATATCCCGGCAGCAAAGGAAGAAATATTGACGGCAATTTCTGGGAAAAAAGCTAATAATATAAATGTTAAGTACGAACGTCTTTTAGAGAGTTTAATTTTAATTAAAGATGCCGCCGAAAAAGAAAACAATCTAGCGATAAATAAGTTGCAAGAAGCGGAGGAATTGAGGTGGCGAATTATTGCTACGAGTATGGGGATGTCGGTGGGGATTTCGGTGCTGCTGGCAATAATTACCAGTAGGGCGATCGCCAGTCCCATTCAAGAACTGAGTGCGGTAGCTAGGAGAGTCACCGAAGAGGCAAATTTTAAAGTAATAATTCCAGTTAGAACTAACGACGAAGTGGGAGTATTAAGTACCTCGATCCAGCGGATGGTGAAATGGATAGAAAATTACGCCCAAGAATTAAGAGAAGCTAAAGAAATTGCCGATGTTGCTAATAAAGCTAAAAGCGATTTTCTGGCTAATATGAGTCACGAACTGAGGACTCCTTTAAACGGCATTTTAGGTTACGCTCAAATTTTAGAAAGAGATAAAGAAGCAACGGCAAAACAACGAGAAGGAATTAAAATTATTTATCAGAGCGGCTCTCATTTATTGACCTTAATTAACGATATTTTAGACATTTCTAAAATTGAAGCCAGGAAACTAGAATTATGCCCTACGGATTTTCATTTTCCCGAACTGCTTAAGGGAGTAGGAGAAATTTGCCGCATCCGGGCAGAACAAAAAGGCATTGATTTTATTTACGAACCATTAACGGAGCTACCGACTGCGGTTAATGCCGATGAAAAAAGACTGCGGCAAGTTTTAATAAATCTTTTGGGAAATGCGATAAAATTTACCGATAAAGGTAGGGTCAAGTTTAAGGTTGCTTTTTTGGAAGATGCCTGGAGAAAAGGGCACGAAAATGGAAAAGTAATTCAGCCAAAAATTAGGTTCCAAATAGAAGATACTGGGGTAGGAATGACTCCAGAACAAATATCAAAAATATTTGTACCTTTCGAGCAGGTGGGAGATGCCAAAAAGCAGTCAGAAGGTACGGGTTTGGGGTTGGCTATTAGCCGGAAATTGGTAGAGATGATGGGGAGCGAAATTCAGGTTGACAGTCAGGTAGGAAAAGGGAGTATTTTTTGGATGGATTTAGAGTTGCCGATAGTTTCGGAGTGGGTGTCGCTGCCAGGAAAAGTAGAGGCAAATATTATTGGTTATAAAGGAAAGCGCCGTCGCGTTTTAGTGGTAGATGACTGCTGGGAAAATAGAGCGGTAATAGTTAACGTTTTAGAGCCATTAGGTTTTGAAATGAAGGAAGCTAGCAATGGAAAAGAGGGTTTAGAAAAAGCAGAAATTATCCAGCCAGATTTGATTGTTACGGATCTAGTCATGCCAGAGGTGGATGGGTATGAAATGACGGAAAGATTGCGAGAGTTGCCGGAGTTTGAGGAACTAAAAATAATTGCGTCTTCGGCGAGCGTGTCGGCATCGGAAAGGCGGAAAAGTTTGCAATACGGTTGCGATGATTTTATTCCCAAACCGGTGTTAGTGGCGGAGTTGCTAGAAAAACTACAGATTTGTTTGGATTTAGAATGGATTTATGAAGTTTCGGACGAACCGACTAACGGTCATGAAAATGGCAAGGTTAAGACTGAAGAAATAGTGGCACCTCCTGCAGAGGAATTGATAGTGTTATACGAGGCAGCTCGCATTGGAGATTTTTCTGAGATTGAAGCTCAAGCTAAAAAAATTAAGCTATTAGATAAAAAATACGAACCATTTGCAAATAAGCTGGAACATTGGGCAGAAGAGTTTGAAGATAAAGCAATAATTAATTTATTAAAAAAATACGTTTCGGATTTGGGGAATGGGAAATCGAAGAAAGGAAATTAACAATTAGCTATTCGCAAAAATAGGTTAAGATTAAGTAGTGGAATGGTTAAGAGATAGTAAAAAAAGCGATTTACGAAAAAACAGTATCATGGATTACATCGTTGGATTTTTTAGACGGGGCGGGCTATAATATCCAACTAAACTGGTAAAATTGAGAAAACCATAGATGTCCCCGCTAACAATGGAACCCACCAAAGACAGTCTCATAACCATAGTTGACGATAACCCTACTAACTTAAAAGTGCTGTTTAATTTTTTAAACGAGTCAGGCTTCAAGGTTTTAGTAGCAAAAGATGGCTTCAGCGCTATCGAAAAGATAAAACAGGCATCGCCAGATTTAATTTTATTAGATGTAATGATGCCGGGAATAGACGGTTTTGAAGTCTGCAAGCGTTTGAAAGCAGAAGAAGGAGTAAAAGAAATTCCAGTAATTTTTATGACAGCTTTAAGCGAGTCTGTAGATAAATTAACAGGATTAGAATTAGGAGCGGTAGATTACATCACTAAACCGTTTCATCAAGAAGAGGTATTGGCGCGAATAAAACTGCATATTAAGTTGAAAAAATTAACAGAAACTCTGCAAAATCAAAATCAGTTATTAAAGCTAGAAATAGCCACCCGTACTGCAGTGGAATCTTCTTTGCAAAGACTTACTGACTCTTTAGAAGAAAGAGTAGAACAAAGAACGTCTCAATTAACAAAAGCAATACAAGATTTAGAAAAAGCTCAAGTAAAATTGTTGCAAAGGGAAGAAAAACTCCGCCACGATGCCTTCCACGATACCTTGACTAATTTACCAAATCGAGCGTGGTTTACGGGAAGGTTGGAATTTTTAATAGATTTGAAAGCCAGAGAGCCGGACTATCTATACGCGGTGCTATTTTTGGATTTGGATCGCTTTAAAGTGGTTAACGACAGTCTGGGGCATTTAGTGGGAGATGAATTGTTAAAAAGCGTCGGTATCAGACTGCAAGCTTGTTTGGACGAAAATGCTACAGTGGCGAGGTTTGGGGGGGATGAATTTGTAATTTTGCTAGAAGCTCTTAAAAGCGAGCAGGAGACGACGGCGGTAGCTTCTCGAATTAAGGCGCAATTAAGGCTGCCGTTTTATTTAAAAGACTACGAATTGTTCGTGGGGGCGAGCATCGGCATCGCTATGGGTAAAAGGGAATATCAGAAACCGGAGGAGGTTTTAAGGGATGCGGATGTGGCGATGTATCGTGCCAAACATAAGGGGAGGGGGCGCTATGAAGTATTCGATCCGGAAATGCAAGCCATTGTGATGGCGCGGTTGCATTTGGAAAACGATTTGCGAAGGGCGATCGCCACCACTGCAAATCTCAACTCGGAATCGGAGTTTTGCTTGCACTATCAACCGATTATCTCTCTGAGTGGCGGGGAGATTGTGGGTTTTGAGGCTCTAGCGCGGTGGAATCATCCAGGGCGGGGGTTGGTGTCGCCGGGGCAGTTTATTCCCGTGGCTGAGGAAACTGGATTAATTAACGAACTGGGTTGGTGGATTTTACGAGAGGCGTGTCGCCAGACAAAGGTATGGTTGCAGCTTTTTAGTCGGGATGTTCCTTTGAGGATTAACGTGAATCTCTCGCCGGTGCAACTTTTGCAGGTGGATCTAAGAGAGCGCATCCAAGAAATTATTCTGGAAACTGCCCTACCGCCTAATTCTTTGAAGTTAGAGATTACCGAAAGTTGCGTTTTAGATGTTTCTTCGGAGGAAGCTAAAGTTTTGAAGCAATTAAAGTCTATGGGAATTCAGTTGTGTATTGACGATTTTGGCACGGGTTATTCTTCTTTAAGTCGGCTTCATGAATTTCCGATAGATACTTTAAAAATAGATATGTCTTTTGCGAACAGGATAGGGAAAAAAAATGGCGGTGAAGAAATGATTAATACGATTATAAGTTTGGCTCGCTCTTTGGGAATGAGTACGGTGGCAGAGGGAATAGATACGACGGAAAAACTGAATAAATTGCAATATTTAGGGTGCGATTTTGGTCAGGGTTTTTTATTTTCTAAACCTGTAGATAGCTTGAAGGCTACTGCTCTCTTGTGCAATTCTTGGGGGATTGTTAATTCTAATTTTTAATTGCTAATTGTTAGCCATTAGCTATTTTTCTCAGAAACCCGGTTTTTCTAAAAAACCGGGTTTCTTGACCGGTTCTTGCTTTTTAAAACTGACGGGAATTTTAATTTCAAATTCGGTTCCTTCTCCCGGTTTGGAGAAACACGAAAGTTCTCCGCCGTGTTTTTCTACTACTATTTGATAGGCGATCGCCAATCCCAAACCGGTACCTTTGCCCACGGGTTTTGTGGTAAAAAAGGGGTCAAACAATCGAGCTTTAATTTCCTCGGTCATTCCGGGCCCGCTATCGATAATTTTAATCGTAACGCAGTCGGTATTATTGACTTCAGTGCGGATGGTAATAGTGCTGGGGTTGTCGATAATTTCTTGGGGCGATCGCTGGAGATTGTCACTCTCGATCGCGTCTATAGCATTGTTAAGAATATTCAGAAAAACTTGATTTAACTGCCCCGGATAGCACTCAATTTTTGGCAATTTACCGTACTCTTTAACAAGTTTAATTTCCGACTGAGTCGTACTTTTTTTAAGGCGATGCTGCACGATATTTAAAGTGCTTTCTATACCCTGATGGATGTCTGCCAGTTTCACTTCCGCTTCGTCTAAGCGAGCAAAATTGCGCAAAGAATCGACGATTTTGCGGATTCTTTCGGCACCGTTTTGCATGGAAGCGAGAATTTTGGGCACGTCTTCAACGAGAAAATCTATCTCGATCGCCTCGTTATGTTCGGCAATTTCTGGAGGGGGTTCGGGATAGTATTTTTGGTAAAGATGTAACAGTTCGAGCAAATCTTCCACATAATGTTTGGCGTAGTTAACGTTACCAAAAATAAAATTAATTGGATTGTTAATTTCGTGAGCGACGCCTGCCACTAACTGACCCAGGGCGGACATTTTTTCGGTTTGAATTAATTGGGATTGGGTTTTTTGCAAATCTTGCAAAGTTTTTTTCAGTTCTTCGCTTTGAAAGGTTGCAACGGAAGCATTGAGGCGACTGCGTTCGTAAAGTTTAGCTCTATCGATGGCGATCGCCAACTGTTGGGCGATATCTTGGAGCAATTCCATCTCGTGTTGGCTCCAAGGGTAAGCGCCGGTACAGTGTTCGCAGAGGATCGCGCCTATTTCGCTGCCGCTGATATGCACCGGAACTACCATTAAGGAAGTCAAACCAAGGGTATTCAAATACTCTTCGATGGGTTCGTCTGTACGAGCAGATTTCTGGCGATCGTCCCACCCGAAGGAGTTCATTTCTTCTATTGCTTCTTCCAAGATCGTTATCGCTTGCAAGGCATCTTCGCCGAGATCGCAAGCAGCGTTATTTGCTTTTATAGATAAATGAGGAGCCCTAACTTCATGAAAAAGTTCAAACTTAGGCGATTCTATATCTGGTCGGTACCACATAAACTTGCAGCGATCTATTTCTAGTAGGTTGCGAATTTCCTCCACTGCTGCAGATACAATTGTATCTAGTTCTAAAGAGCTATGAATTTTGCTCGATAGCTGCCGCTTCATAACTTCTTCGCGCTTTGTTAGCGCTTGTATGCGAGCTTCCGATTCTAATAACAAGTCTTGAGTTATTTGCAGTCGTTGATTTGCTGCTTTGAGCTGTTTCATTGTGGCAGCTAATTCCCGGGATTTTTGTTCGACTTCGCAATTGCGTTGAATTGCCTGGGGCATCTCGGCGAGCATTTCGATCGCTACTGGCACTACTTCGGAATCTAAATCTTCGATGCCCAACCAAGGCAGGGGTTTAATTAAGTTTTCTGTCGCCCAAACTTCTTGAAATTGTCCGTTGGGCATAATTTGTCCGATCCGACAGTGTTTCCATAGATGTTGGTTTTTTTCGATTTTAACCAATCCTCCCGGAGTTTCTAATGTTAAATTGATGGCTGCTTGGCGCACTTTATCGGTTTCAAAAGAGCCAGCTTTTTCTACTGCTAATTTCCAGAGATAGACTTGGGAATAGGCCGACTCTATGGGGTCGCTAGTAAAGCGATCGCTTCCATATCTTGCTTTAAATGCTTCGACAAATTTGATATTTTTTGGGGTATCTAAATTTTGAAAATAAGTCCAGCTTCCATAGTGACCTACTGCGTTTTCTCCTATTTTTTGCAGTTGTTCCTCGGCGACGCTGGTCGCAAAAATTGGAATTTCGGCTGGGTCGATCCCTGCTTGTTTGTACTGTTGGTAAAAAGCGAGGTTGCTGTCGCCGTTGATGGTGCTAAATACGACATCGGGGGAGTTTTGTTCGATCCTTTCAATAATTAAGTTAAAATCTGTCTCTCCCAAGCTAACGTATTCTTCTTCCAAGATCCTACCGCCTCGTTGTTTTAGTTGGGCTTTTATAATTTTATTTACCGTCCGGGGAAAGACATAATCAGAACCTAATAAATAAAATTTAGTTCCTTTGTTTTCCAGCAGCCAATTTACCGCAGGTTCTACTTGTTGGTTGGCGCAAAGGCCGGTATAAAAAATATTGGGAGAAGATTCTAATCCTTCGTATTGAAGGGGATACCAAAGTAGGGAGTTTAGTTCTTCAAATACTGGTAAAACTGCTTTTCTACTTGCCGAACTCCAACAACCAAAAACTGCGGCAACTTTATCTTTTTGGATTAATTTTCTGGCTTTAATTGCGAACTGGGCGGGTTCCGATGCGGCATCTTCTACTATGGGTTCGAGGATTTTACCCAAAACTCCTCCCGTGCTATTAATTTCTGCTATTGCCATCAATTCTGCATCTTTTAAAGACCGTTCGTCGAACGCCATAGTGCCTCTTAGGGAGTGGAGGATGCCTACTCGAATGACTGGACTATGGCTGTTAAGTTTTTGTTGTTTTTCGCTCATTGCTTTGGGAATGGGGAATGGGGAATGAGGAATTAGTTGGGAGCATCTCATATTTCTAAAAATGGAAAAATTTTCTTACCCGCTCATTTATTGCTTTACCATTAACGGGAACGCAATTAGCAAGCTTGCAAAGAGCGTTAATTCCTTGGTTTTCTTCTTGCATTGAGATGTACCCCATTAGTTTTTCGACTTATCTCAAACTTAAATAATCGAGCTGTCATTATATCATAATAATTGGCCCTAGTTGTAATTCAACTAATAATTTATCTCTAAAGGTGGGTTGCTTGCCCGGAGGATAGAGTCGCCGTCGAGTTTTTCGGGAGGCTGCGTCCCACTCTGGAAAGAAATCGCGATCGCCATTAATTTTATCCTGTTTTTGCTGCTAGAGCGATCGAATGCTTAAAGGAGGGCGATCGAAATCGCACCCTTAGTTTAAATAAGGGTTAAGATGGTAATAGAAGGTTTATCAAAATCGAACCATCGGCCCCCAGGGTTTACAAAAAGGAGAAAAAAAATGTTCCCGATATTTCTAGTTTTAACTGCTTTGCTAGCGGCTAATTTTTACTTTAAGGCCACTGAAGAACTTCCCCAAATTTTGACTTTGACAGCCGTGGCCATTTCTTTATTTTTGGCCTTAACTATTGCACCCTGGGAAGTCCAACTTTTGACCATTGTCTTGGTCTCGATCGCTACTAGGAAGCTCTGTTTACCAAAACCAGGCCGTTTCGGTTAATCTAACTCGGGACGGCTTGCTAATTTACATCAAATTTGTAAAATTTTATGTCGCTATTTTAACTTTTATCTTGATGGCCAATTAAAAGGAGCGATCGCTCCTTTTAATTTTATTAATTCTAAAAAACCGAAAAAATACTGATGGACTGTAAAAATCAGTAAAATAGTTCGTAGTAATGACTTTAGTCATTGTCCGGCAAGTTCTAGGTCAATTTTGTAAGGTGCGCTTTTAGCACCCTGCCAAGCTTGCAGGTCGATTTTGCAAGGTGCGCAGCGCTCACCCTACTTAGATGTGCTAGTAGTAATGACTTTAGTCATTGTCCGGCAAGTTCTCTAGTAATGATTTATAATCGCTTGCCAACAAGAGCCTAAGAAATACGAACCATGACCGAACAATGCATGATTCCAGTGGTAAAGTCTCCCAGAGACTATCAAGCTTATCGCATAAGTCCGAAGGATACTAATAGATTGGCGATCGTCTTCGATCCTAATATAGCCAACACCTCCTTAACCGCTTGCGTAGAAATTTTCGATCCGGGCAGCAAAATTCCGTTGCACCAGCATCGACTGGCAGTAGAAATGTTCTTCATCCTCAAAGGAGAGGGCGTGGCTCATTGCGACGGCAAAATTGTGACAATTCGCGCAGGCGATAGTATCTTGATGCCGGCCAAGGGAACCCACTTTATAGAAAATACCAGCAAAGAGCGCTTATATGCTCTGTGCGTTATGGTGCCGAACGAAGATTTCGCCGAATTAATTCGCAGCGGTATCCCTGTGGAACTGGATGAGGAAGATTTGCGGGTTTTGTCGCGATCGGATGTCTTGGTTCCGCGTTAAGTTAACTAAAATATGGTAAGGTTATAGGGTACGTCGGGTTTCTGACGTGCCTTTTTTAATCGCTTATCGCTAAAGCGATTACTACAAACTTATCGCTAAAGCGATTGCTGCGAGCTTATCGCTAAAGCGATTAGTGCGAATTTATCGCTAAAGCGATTACTGCGAACTTATCGCTAAAGCTATTAGTGCGAATTTATCGCTAAAGCGATTACTGCGAACTTATCGCTAAAGCTATTAGTGCGAATTTATCGCTAAAGCGATTACTACAAACTATATTTTAGGAACCACGATGAAAATTAGACCTAAAGAGACTGCTTCGATGCTAACTAGGGATGGGGTGCGTTTGGATGCGGATGTTTATCGCCCCACTGGGGAGGGCGAGTTTCCGGTTTTGTTGATGCGACAACCTTATGGAAGGGCGATCGCCTCCACCGTCGTTTACGCCCATCCGAAATGGTACGCCGCTAAAGGTTATATAGTAGTTATTCAAGACGTTCGAGGTAGGGGAACTTCCCAAGGAGAATTTAAACTATTTGCCACGGAAGTAGAAGACGGTTTGGATGCGGTAAATTGGGCGGCAAATTTACCGGGAAGTAACGGTAAAGTAGGAATGTATGGTTTTTCCTATCAAGGCATGACTCAACTTTATGCTGCTTCGGCAAAACCGGAGGCTTTAAAAACAATTTGTCCGGCTATGGTGGGCTACGATTTATATGCAGATTGGGCTTACGAAGGGGGTGCTTTTTGCCTCCAAACTAATCTGGGTTGGGCGATTCAATTAGCAACTGAAACTGCTCGTTTGCGAGGAGATGAACCAGCTTATAAAGCGCTTTATTCTGCTTCTAGAAATTTGCCTCTTTACGATAAAATTCCCGCCCTGCCGGAGATTATGAAGGAGTTAGCAGCAGATTCGTTTTATGGCGAGTGGTTGGCTCATTATTTGCCGGGGGAATACTGGCAAAAATTATCGCCAAATCTGGCAGAAGTTGACTTGCCAATGCTGCATATTGGCGGTTGGTTTGATGCTTATTTGCGGGGGACGATTAATTGTTATCGAGAAATGGCAAATCGCAGTCATTTTTGCCAATATTTAATCGTCGGTCCTTGGGCGCATTTACCCTGGGGGAGAAAGGTGGGGGCTGTTGATTTTGGTTTGGCTGCTTTAAGTCCTATTGATGAATTACAAATACAGTGGTTCGATCGCTTTCTTAAAGAGATAGATAACGGCTTATTAAATAAACCTCCAGTTTGTCTGTTTGAAATGGGAAGCAACCGTTGGCGGGAGTTCGATAGTTTGCCTCGCGAGAAGGAAAAATCCTATTTTTTAGCTAGTACGGGATTGGCTAGTTTGAGGGAGGATTCTGGGAGTTTAAATGAGGATTTAGCTGAGAATTGTGCTGAGGATTTATTAATTCGAGACCCTTGGCGGCCTGTGCCTTCTTTAGGGGGTCATGCTGGTTTGCCGGGGGGTTCTTTCGAGCGTTCTGCCTTAGATAATCGCAGCGATATTTTGACTTACACCACGGCACCTTTAGGGGAAGATTTGCAGGTTGTTGGGGATGTTGAAATAGAGATTTATGCAGTGGCGGACGCGCCAACTTTTGATTTATGCGCGATTTTATCGGAGGTTAAAAACGATGGCAAGGTTTACAATTTTACTCAGGGTTATCGGCGGGTTGATTCTGGGGATTTTCCTGTTAAAATATCTTTGCAGGCAACTTGTATTAAGTTGGCGAAAGGTAACGCCTTGCGTTTGAGTTTGAGTGGGGATTGTTTCCCCGCTTATGCGATGAATGGGGGCACGGGAAAACCTGCTGGGGAAACGCGATTGATTGATGGTAAAATTATTACGATAACTGTTAATTGCGGCGGGAATTTTCCGTCATTAATTAAGTTTAATTTGGCGTAGAGAGCAAGTTTAAGAAACCCGGTTTTTTGGAAAAAACCGGGTTTCTGAGATACGGTCGAGTTACCTATTCCCCATTAACTATTATTACCTAGTAAAAATACACCCCTGGCGCGGCAGTAAATCTAATTCCAATAAACGAGAATCTCCCTCCACTCGCCAGGTAACTTCTGCGGTTCCGTATAAGAGGCGATCGCACTGAGACTGTAACCCCTTCACCTCAAAACTAACCCGGGCGGGCTCGGTCCCCGCGTTGACGGCAACAATTAACTCCTCGTCCCTCAAAACCCGGGTAAATACATAAACGCTACCCTCGGCAAACAATACCTCATAAGAGCCAATCCGCAAAGCAGTATATTGGTTCCGAATAGCGATTAACTGCTTGTGGTAGTCGAGAACTTCCAAATCCCACTGGTGAGAAAAGGGAAAACCGCGACGACTGTCAGGATCTATCCCCCCGGGCAAACCTACCTCGTCGCCATAATAGATACTCGGTGCCCCGGGAAAAGTTAGCAATAACAAAGTAGCTATTTCTACCGTAGCTTTATCGTCGGAGGCGATGCTCAACAGTCGGGCGGTGTCGTGACTGGCGAGGAGGTTGAGTTGGGTTAATTGAATCTGCCAGGGGTACAACTGCAAAAGTTCTTCTATTTTGACGGCGTATTCTGGGGCAGTGAGGGCGGGATGGGTATTATAATCCCGCCCTTCTACTTGTTTGGGGTCAACGCGATCGCCCGCAGTAAAGGCAATGGTCGGACCGGTAAATAGATAATTCATCACTCCGTCGAACTGGGTACCGTCCAACCAGCGAACGCAATCGCTCCACACTTCGCCTACTATATATGCTTCCGGGTTGATAGCTTTGACGCGATCGCGAAATTCCTGCCAGAAACCCTCAGCAGTTATCTCAAAAGGTACGTCCAACCGCCAACCGTCGATACCAAAATTTAACCAATATTCCCCCACCTGCATGATATACTCGCGAACTGTAGGATTTTCGTGGTTAAATTCCGGTAGCGCCCGGTTATTCGCCCAACCTATATAATTAGCTGGTTTGCTGCCGTCGTAAGCAGACACCGGCCATCCTTCAACCTTAAACCAATCCAACCAAGGAGAATAAGGACCGTTTTCTAGGATATCGTTAAAGAAAAAGAAACCGCGACCCACATGATTAAAAACGCCATCCAAAACAACTTTAATATTGCGTTGGTGGGCCGCATTTAAAAGTTCTTTTAGAGCTTGATTTCCTCCTAAAATTGGATCGACTTGATAATAATCGTGGGTATGATAGCGGTGGTTGCAAGTCGATTGAAAAATAGGAGTAAAATAGATGGCATTTATGCCTAAATCTTGCAAGTAATCCAACTTTTCAATAACCCCCCACAAGTCGCCCCCTTTGTAACCTTGAAAAGTGGGGGCGGCCTCCCAATCTTCCACGGCGGCGGGATACCAACCGCCGGCAGGGGGATTTTCGGTTTTGGCGAAGCGATCGGGGAAAATTTGGTAAAATATGGCGTGTTTGACCCAATCTGGCGTTTTGATTTCCATTGTCAGAGTTGCTCTTGGTGGTACAATACTCAGGATATACCAATTCGGTGCATCTTCATTTTGAAGAGAACCAAAAATTGAACGCTTTTTGTCAATTGTCAATTGTTAATTGTTCTAGAAAGTGGTATTGTAGGTTGGGTGGAACGGAGTGGAACCCAACACCGCTGATTCCGTTGCACTGGATCCAAGCTACAAAAAAATAGCTAGAATCGGTTAAGAAACCAGGTTTTTTAGAAAAACCTGGTTTCTGAGATACCACTGAGATACTTTTTATGGAGACAATAATAATGAAAGAATCAACCAACCCATCTAGTTTTCGTCGGAATATTTCTAATTTTTTGTGGCGGTGTTTTCGCTGGTTGTTGTTGAGAAGCATCGCCGTTTTATTAATTTATTTATTGCTATTAAGACCTGCCATAGAACTTACTGTAAAAGGAATTGGATACACGACAAATAAACTCGAAACGACAACGGAATGGGTTTTAGAACAATTTGCCAAAGTCGGTCGTTTTGTTACCTCTTTTAATCAAACAACTGCTAAATTTCCAGCTTACACGGTGTACGCGGATTTTTTTATAGATGACTCTCCACCCGGCGCTTATGATTTTACAATTCAGTTAAATAATAAGTCAGTAGTGCCCATTCCCGCCCCTTGTAACGGTACTATTAAAAAAACTTGGTTTCAAGGTAAAAATGGGGGTTTGGCAACGGGGTCTGGTGCCGGTCAAATTGTCGAGTTGTATTGCGACGGTCGGGATTATTATTGGTTAATGGGTCATTTGGTAGAAAACTCTCCACCAAGGAAAGGAACGAGGGTTGTAAAAGGAGAAAGTATTGGTCTTCAAGGGCTTACTGGAAGAACTTCCGGCTATCACATCCACGCTCAAATTCACCGCCTCAATGGGGAACGAATTACTAATAGAAAAATCACTCGTCCTATTGTTGAGAAATACCTCGATTTTTTGGAAAAAGGTAATAATTAACTCCCGTTCGTAGTAATCGCTTTAGCGATTTATACGGAGAGTAAAAGCGATCGCCCCTACTGGATGGCAAAGAGCGATCGCTACTTCCGGTCAATTGCGCTACTAATGTTAAGACATCGCAACGCTTCTGTGATAATTAAAACCGGTAGTGATATCCTGCGAGGGGATACCGGCATCAATAAGTAAAGAAGTTAACCCATCCTCAAAGTTATCTATTTCTATGATGACTTTGCGATCGACCAAACGAGCGTGAAAGAGAATAAAGTCGATCCAGCCTTGCTTATCTAAACCTGTAGCCACTACCAGGAAGTGACCGGAATCAAAATCGCAAACAGGATATAGCTTTATCTGTTGCAAGCTTGGCTGGTCGCGAGTTGCTTCTCGCACAGTTTTTTTGAGGATCTCTGGATAATTTAGTGAGGAATCCATCGAACAATAACCTCCCGTTCTGGTTCGTAAACTAATAAGTTAATTCTATTACGCTGGACGGCGAGCTGAAAAATTGGTTTTTGAAAATGTTCGAGGTATTTGGCTTGACTTATGGCTAGGAATAGCTGTCTTTCTGGTTCTTGAACCTCCAAGGCCCATTGGTAAAGCTGAAGTTGTCCCATTGTTTTTTCCAATTCGCTAATAGCTGAAGGGGAATCAAAGTCCTTTACTTCCACAGCAATTTTCCGCCCTTCTTTTTCTGCTGCGAAAAACTTTTCAGCCCCTAAGTCTGCTTTTAATGCGGTTTCTTCTAATACTAAGATTAACGGGTCGTTGGTAATAGTCCACCCGTTTTTTTCTAAAGTACGACGTAGGGGTAAATGCAAATCATCCCGTCTAGACATTAGTTAAAACTGCCAATTTAACGATTTTTTAAAATAACAACCCTTACAGTTTACTACCAATCTCCCCAGACTGTCAATTGTTTTGAGAAATAGGCGATCGCTCCTACTGGATGACAAAGAGCGATCGGGGAGCAAGTCAGTTTTGCATATTTATTTTCTCATACTCTTACTCTTACTCAAGAAAAGCGTCTTTTTTTGAGTGTGAGTCAAGAGTAAGAGTATGAAATTATCGAGAGAGAAAAATTACAAAGAAATAACAGATAAAGATATTAGTATCTAGCAAGTATTTAGTCATCCCACTCCGCCCTTAACGCTTGTTGAAACTCAAGAGGATCTATCCGTTTTGGCAAAAAGCCAAATAGATCTAAAGCTTCGTCTTCTTCTGGCGAAACTGACCTTAGTGGCGGCAAAGATTGTACTACCACCACGACTTCTAATAAACCCGGTTCCACAGTATCGGGCAAGGGAACTTTCAATTGGCGATCGCTCCCGACAGAGACAACTTTCCGAATAGTTTCCATATTTTTTCTTTTGAAACAACGCAACACTAATTTATCATCTAACCGATTTTACTGTCTTCTGGTTTGATAACAACCTTTACAGTTTACTACCAATCTTCCCAGATTGTCAATAAGTACCCGTGCCAAATTATTATATACCGAACAGGCAAGATGCCTGTTCTACGGGGAAATTTTTATCTAAATATTTTTGCCTACCTACTTAGCGTTAAAAAAAGCGATCGCCCCTACTGGATGATAAAGAGCGATCGCTTTAGGAAAAATCGCGCTTTGCGATTACTACGAACTATTCAAATTTGGCGCGAATAGTTTCTATCCTTTGGCGGTTAACTCCTAAATCTGACTCTCCCAGACGAGAGGCCGATCGCACCTGGATGACATTTGCCTCCGGATCCAGATAAAACTCCACATCATCCACGAACCCCATCAACTTAGAACTAAACTCCGCATATAGATAATTGTCGGTTTCTTCGACAATATTCGTGCGTTCCAGAGAATTGATAATCCTTTTGAGATTTGCCATCGCCTCTTCTGGAGTAGAATTATAGGTCAGAGGCGCGATACCGTGTTCCGCATCTTGACTGGAAGTGCTGACGCAATTGGGACTGCTAGGACAAGGTGCCAATTTTCCCTCTACAACGCCCAAATTGTCCGGCCTCGAACCGGCAAAGATGCTGCTGCCAGTTCCAACTTGAATTGCCAATACCAGCGCCACTACTACAAACAGCGCAATTGCTACATATAACATTTTTCTCAGTAAGCTTGGAGATTGTTTGTCAGTTGTCTGCATGACAGAATTGGTGTAAATTAAACTCAATTGACATTAATCTAAGATACCATGACCGACGAAGAAAAAACAGTTTTAGCCGCCAACGAGGCTTTTTATCGAGCATTCGAGAAAAAGGACATCGACGCCATGACCGCCCTTTGGTCCCAAGGCATTAATACCGCCTGCATCCACCCCGGGCGATCGGCCTTGCGAGGTGGCGATAAAATTCGTAAATCCTGGGAAGCAATTTTTAAAAACACCGCTTATCTCGAAATCGATACCGACATTGTTACTACAGAAATTAGCGGCGATATTGCTTACGTTGTGTTAGTAGAAAAAGTCTTACAAGTCACCCAAGGAAGGAGGATGACAGCGCAGTCTATGGCGACTAATATTTTCGAGAAAATGGGGGGAAATTGGTATTTAATTCACCACCACGGCAGTCCCGTAATGTCTTAACGTTCGTAAACGTTCGTAGTAATCGCTTTAGCGATTCTTCGTTTAAATCGCTGAAGCGATTACTACGAACTCGTTTAACAAAATTGAAAAAAACATGAATTTAGCAAATAATAATTCTCAAAAGTCTATTAACTTTCTTATTTGGGGAATGACGGCGATTTTTTTAGTTTCTGCAGCTTTGCGCTTTTGGCAATTAGGCAGATTTAATACTCTCGTATTTGACGAGGTTTATTATGCCAAATTTGCCAACAATTATTTAACGCAAACGGAATTTTTTAACGCCCATCCGCCCTTAAGTCAATATTTAATTGCCATCAGCATTTGGATAGGTTCTCATCTTCCTTTCGGACAAGAAGTTACTAACGATTTAACCGGTTCCACCCTCGCCCCTTGGACTTATCGTTGGTTAAATGCTTTAACGGGTTCCTTTATTCCCGTAGTAGTAGGAGCGATCGCCTATCAATTAACCCGCCGTTCTAGTTATGCTTTAATTTCTTCTTTATTAATAGCTGCAGACGGTTTATTTCTAGTAGAATCTCGCTACGCTCTTAATAATATTTATCTCGTAATTTTTGGTTTATTGGGTCATTTATGTTTATTTATAGCTCTGAACAGTAGAAAAAAGAAACGGTGGTTATGGTTGATAATTTCGGGGATTTTATGCGGCTGTTCTGTATCTATTAAATGGAACGGTTTGGGTTTTATTTTAGGAATGTTTTTAGTATTTTTGGTAGCCGTAACTGTGGAACTTGTTAACTTTTTTGAAATTAGAAAAAACCCGATAACAACCAATAACCTAGCTAGATGGCGATCGCCCCTTTCAAAACTACCTCAATTCGGTCTGGCAAAAACACTAATTACATTAGGGCTAATACCGGGATTATGCTACAGTTTAATTTGGATTCCCCACCTGATATTAAATCCACAATTTGACTTTGTAGAAATGCAAGGACAAATAATGGGATACCATCAAAGCATCGAAGATGGAAAAGACGTTCACCCTTATTGTTCTGAGTGGTACAGTTGGCTTTTGATGCTTAGACCCATAGTTTATTTTTACAAAAATGCACTAGAAGAACCAGAACCCCCTTTACCTGCCATAACTGCGGGTAGCGATCGCGTCATTTTCGACATTCATGCCATGGGAAATCCCTTCCTTTGGTGGTTTTCAACCCTAGCTATTTTCTTACTATTATTAATCTTAATTTCTCGACTCTGGATTTTTTTCAAATACGAACTATCTCGAAGGAAAAAATATTCAATATTACCGCAATTCCCCCCCCATCCAGAAATGTGGTTATTAGTTTATTTAGTAATGAATTGGACTGCCAATTTTTTGCCCTGGGCAAAAGTAAGCCGCTGTCTATTTTTATATCATTATATGAGCAGCTATGTCTTTGCCATTTTAGCCCTAGCTTGGTGGTTAGATAGATGGTTTAGAAGTAGCAAAACTCATCTAAAAATACTCGGAATTAGCACCATATTTTTAATATTATTAGCCTTTAACTTTTGGCTGCCAGTTTATTTAGGACTTCCCCTATCTCCCCTCGGTTGGAAAATCAGAATGTGGTTTAGTTCTTGGGTTTAATTAACAGTTCGTAGTAATCGCTTTAGCGATTGTTCGTAGTAATCGCTTTAGCGATTGTTCGTAGTAATCGCTTTAGCGATTGTTCGTAGTAATCGCTTTAGCGATTGTTCGTAGTAATCCCAAAGCTTTATACGACTAAAGTCGTTACTACGAACTACGACTAAAGTCGTTATTACGAACTACGACTAAAGTCGTTA
>CAZUCT010000042.1:0-3499 GCA_964619285.1 uncultured bacterium
AAAGTCAAAATAGAAAAAAATCTGTTATGGAAGGCCGACGGATGCGACCCGCCGGCCAAGAAACCCGGTTTTTCCAAAAAACCTGGTTTCTTAATCGGTTCTCTAGCCTTAACCACCCATAATTTCCGAGACATTTTTTGAATCAATCAGTAGAAGGATTTAGTAATGACAAAAAAATTTTTGTACATTTGGCGGGGATTAAATCAACTGGAAATCTTCGATGAAAACAACGCCTATTGCCAAGAGGAAATTAACTGGGAGACTGCTTATAAATACTTTACTTTTACGGGCAAATCTCAGTTTATGGACTTAGGAAAATTGAGCGATCGCCAAAAACAATACCTAGAAATTGCAGGACTGTCCGTCGCTTATTTAGAGTTAATAGCGCTAGACCGCAGGGGATTGGAACAGCTTTATATGAACGCTGGGGGGTAGATAGTGATAGTTGCTACTCGAAGTTATCTCACACAACAACGAGAAACGTACAAAACTCAAGGGTCTGGTACGCCGTAGATCCTGCCATTAACTTTCAGCAAACTATCGTCGAAACTGGCTATATGTACGCCGTTTGCCCCAGTAGCGGCAAGATTCTCAAGTCGGATAGCTCTCAAATTTGCGTTAGCGCGATCGCTTTTGGCGAACACAATCTCGATACTGCTTCAATCTTTTATCGCTTTGTCGGCGAGGAGGTATTTTATTTAATTGCTGTGGAATTTCAGGGCGATAAAGGTTACATATACTTTCCCAGATTAGATTTAATTATCAAGTTAAAAAATGCCCTCCATTGCTTGATGAATGCAGATATCATCAATCGATTTAAAGCTGACACCGTAACTAACTGGAAAGCGGTAAAATCCTATCTTTCTAACAACGCTAAAAAAGAAGTAGCAGCTCTTTTAGGAATTGTTTATGCAAATTTAGGTCATTATTTTTGGAACGAAATAACGGGAATCCAATTTTTATATGAAAACGAAATTTTAGACAAAATTGATAAATTTTTGCTAGGCAAATACGGCGACACTTTTAACGTCGGCGATATCTTTACCGAAATTTCACCGGATAAGTTAGTGCCCGTTGTAGAAAAGCAAAAAATCTCCAAATTGATGCTAGAAAACAATTACTTAGCAGTCAGAGTAACCGATGTTTGTGTCAAACAGGAATTAGCAAATCGAATCTACGATAATGCTCTGAAAAAATGTTGCGAAGCTTTTGTCGAAAAAATAGAGAAAGCCAAAAAACATTTCCCGCTTTTATGGATTAATTTGCGCGGTCACGATAAGGTATGGAGTTCTCGGGTGGAAGGATATGCCAACATCATTAATTCTCTTTATAAAGATTATCCAGAGATAGCGATCGCCTTTGATGGATTTCCCGACGAAAAAACTACTATGGAGAAAATAGTAGCTTTAATTCCTAAAGAAATTACCATTTACGATGCCCTAGATTGTCCTCTTTACGAAACTATTGTTTGGGCATATTCCATCGATTCTTACATAGCCGTTATCAGCGCCGGGCTAACTTTAGTAAGCTGGTTGGCCAATAAACCAGGAGTAGCTCATTGTAATTTCGGGCATACTAGCGACCAATCGCCGTGGTGGGGAGAAGTTCGAGAAAATGGCATAAAACCAATGTTTGTGCCGGCAGATTGTCTTGTCGATTTAGATGACGAACATAGCCCTTATTGCGACTACGATTTTGATTGGCAGTTAATTTACGATCGCCTGATTAAAATACACCAAAAATATTACCCGAAACAACTCCCCAATTCGTGGTATCGAGGAGAAATAACTGCTCAAAAATACCTGGCAGCAAAACCGGGTAAAAAAGTCGATATCCCAGTAATTGTTAAAAATTTAAGTCAGGTGATTTGGTCTGGAGGTGTCGATTTTAGTTGGATGCGTTGCGGCAATCACTGGTTGGATGAAAACGGAAAAATGCTGCAAAACGATGATGGTAGGGTGGCGTTAAAACAAGATGTGAAACCCCAGGAAAAAATTGAGTTAATCTTGACTGTAACCGCCCCCAAAACCGAGGGAAGTTATATATTAGAATTAGATTTGGTTCAAGAGGGAGTAACTTGGTTCAAAAACAAAGGTTTTCCCACTGCAACTGTCGAGGTGGAAGTTAAAGCTTATTCGCTGTCAGATTCGGGGCCCAGATGGGAGACTAAAAAACCTCCGGTGGTTGCGGAGGAAACTTTAAAGATTTTAGAAAATGGCAATTACAAGGATTGTTTGAAATTGGGAGAGAGTTTGGAGAAAGAAGGCAAGTTAGATGAGGCGTTTGCGGCCTTCCAACGAGCGATCGCTCGAAATCCTAATTATTCTTGGTCTTATCATAATTTGGGGAAAGTTTTGCGGAAACTGGGAAAATTAGACGAAGCGGCGATCGCTTACCGTCGAGCGATCGAACTTAACCCTAAGTTTCATTGGTCCCACTATAATTTAGGAGAAGTTTTGGAAAAACAAGGTAAATTAGAGGAGGCGATCGCAGCTTGTCGGGTAGCGATCGAACTGTATCCAAATTTATCTTTGTACCAGGGCAAATTGGAAAAATTGCGAGTACAATAAACTAGGCTTTTTTTCTAAAGTAAAGAAACCCGGTTTTTCGCAAAAACCGGGTTTTTGAGATACCGAAAAACCGAGCTTTCTGATAATACGATTTGCGGCTATCCAGCGATGCAAATTGACTGAATATTTTGGCAAAACAAGAAACATGGCTTCGCAGCAGTTACCCGGTTTCTAAAATATCATTATTTTTGCCCTTGTGCTTTCTCGCCCTTTGCCTCTGCTCTTAACCGCCACTTTTTAGCATGGGCGGTTATCCCTTCGCACATTTCTCTAGCTTGTTTTTCTGCCAACTTTGCTAGTTCTAAAAGTTCTAACAAGTCTTTTTCATCGGGTTCTTTTGGTGTTGTTTTTGTCATCGTAATTCCTCCAAACGAGTTTTAATTCGACTAACGGTTATTTTTGTTTCCAGTATTCGACCTAAATCGCTTGCCAAGTCTTCTCCTACTTCCCGAATTTCTTCTTCCGCAGCTGCATCCTCTGTTGAAAAAATTTCAACAATAGCTTGTACTTTGCTTCTGGATGTTCCTACAAAAAAGATGGCAGTATTCAAGAAGGCAAACATTTGGGTAACGGTAAAATTATCGACAAAGCGATCGAGAATATTTCTGGCTAGGGCCAGTCCTTCTGTCGCTTCCGTTTCTAGCTGGTCTAACTCTCGATTTAGGCGTCGGACTAAATCATTAATTTCCGATGGAATTGGCATTACTTATTCAAGGGTATCATCCGTGGGACAAACTGTCAAGTTGCTTCTAAAGCACAACTAAAAACTGGCTGAATAAATAATAATATGTTTGGGTCAAAAACGCAGGCAATCTGCTTTTTTTGTTGGGAGTCTATCCCTTGACATAACTATTTTTATTAATTGCTAATTCCCCGCTAATAACCCAATCGCTAAAGCGATTACTACGAACTGCGCTAATAACCCAATC
>CAZUCT010000042.1:3599-31358 GCA_964619285.1 uncultured bacterium
GCGATTACTACGAACTGCGCTAATAACCCAATCGCTAAAGCGATTACTACGAACTAATTGTTAATTGTTAACCTCGCTTTCCTCAACACAAAAGTTAAAACCGTTTCTTCGGAGGTAATAATATCCGCCCTCGCCTCCATTCCCGACTGGATGGGATACACCCGATCGCCCTCTCCTAAAAAACCTCTTTCCGGGGCGATCGTTGCTTCGTAATAAACCTCGCCGCTAACTATATTCTCGGGAGTAAAGGCATCCGGTGAAATGCTGGTAACGATGCCGTTGAGAATGCCGTAGTCGGGAAAGGGATAGGCAGAAACCAGAATTTGTACCCTTTGCCCGATTTTTACTCTACCGATATCTGCAACTCGTACTCTCGCCTTAAACACCAAGGGAACTTCTGTAGGAACGATAGTCGCGATCGCAGTTCCCACCTCCACCACCTGTCCGGGGTTGCGCAAATTTAACTTAAGAATAGTGCCGTCGATGGGCGATCGGATGGCGCTATTATCTAATTTAATTCCCAATTGATAAAGTTCTTTATTGCCTTTAGTTATATCTTTAATTAATTCCGTGCGTTTAATCGATAACTTTCGCCTTTCCTTTCCCAACTCCTGGGCCAAATTAGGCATAGATCTGGATAGCGTCACTAACCACGACTCCAGAGATTCTTCGCTGAGATTTAGCTCCGGGTAATAACCTAGCATTTCCAAATTTGCTATAATCTGAGCTTCTATAGTTTTTAGCTGTGCGTTAACCTGTTCTAGTTCTACCTTACATTGTTCGATGTTGTCTCGTACATGATTCTTTTGTCGCAAAAGCGGCGAACTATCGATGCGAGCGATCGCCTCCCCCTTCTCCACCTCCTCATTTTCCTTAACCTCGATACTTTCGACCCTGCCTTCCGCGACCGCTTGAACGACGCGCACCTCTCCTGCCGGTCGAGCGATCGCCGCCGTCTTAACCGTGGGATTATATTTAATAACGCTAGCGAGAGCGATCGAAGCACCAAAAGTCCCCGCCAAAAACAAACCTCCCAAAGTCGTCCAACGACTGAGGGGCGGCAGAAATTCATCGCTTTGAAAATCATCCATAACAATTAACAATTAACAATTAGCAATTAGCAATTAACAATTAACAATTAACATCGCCTCAAAATTGGGATACAGTCGGCCTTGGCAAATTTTTTCGGAAATTATCCGGATAAGTTGAGTAACCGAAGAAGATTGGGAGAATCCTAGAGAGTCGTTCAAGTATTCTCAGAAAATTCGGTTTTTCGGTATCTCAGAAACCCGGTTTTTTTGAAAAACCGGGTTTCTTGGCCGCTCCTCCAGAGGTCAGACAAGCAATTTTGGAAAAAATCCGGATAGTTGAAATTTTTCGAGAATTGTGGGTCAAACTTCGCAAAATAACGAGAACCAATAAGGCAAAATCTCGATTATTTTGCAAATGCTGTTAAGTAAAACTCAATTAGTTATGGAAAAACCGGAAACAAACAACCTATTTACAGAGCTTTCTTCTGAAGAATCTGCCACTATTAATGGCGGTCGCGGTAACTGTAATTATTCGCAAAGCAGCCGTTATAGCCGTTGGAACCGCTACCACTATCGTTCTTATCCTCGTTCTCGCGGAGGAGTTAGCGTTCGAGTCAGATTTAATCGCCGTTTTTACTAAACTAATAGGAGCTTTTTTAGGAGTTGTTTTTACCTCTGCTAAAAGTTGCTTAAACTATTAGCTTGCTGCCATCAATAAAAGCCTTTTTGGCCTTGTAATGAGTAATTTAACAAAGCATCCGCCATTGTGGCGGGTGCTTTTTTTTCTGATTCTGTAGGTGGCGGTTTGCAATTAATAAATAGAGTTTTTCCATCAGAAACCCGGTTTTTCCAAAAAACCGGGTTTCTTAACCGCCTCTCTAGCTCCAGGGATCCAATTAATTAAACATCAAAAAACTTATGTTAGAACTAATTCCAATTTTCCAGGGTACGCCGGATTACGGCGAGGTAAATGGTTTTAAAAAATATCAAATTGTCTCCCAACAAAGCGAGGAAGATTGCGGTGTTGCTTGTTTGGCTTCTATTGCTAAATATTACCGTAAAACTTTAACTATTAATAGATTAAGAGAAGCCGCAGGAACTCACCAACAAGGAACTACTTTATTAGGTTTAAAACAGGGAGCGGAAATTATCGGTTTTAATGCCAGAAGCGTCCGGGCATCTCCCGAAATTTTAGAGCAACTAGACCGGGCCCCCTTACCCGCAATTATTCACTGGCAGGGCTATCACTGGGTAGTTTTATATGGAAAAAAAGGCAATAAATACGTTATTGCAGACCCGGCCTTGGGCATTCGCTATTTGTCAAAAAAAGACCTTGCCCAAGGGTGGGAAGATTGGGTTTGTTTGCTGTTGGAACCGGACCCAAAACGCTTTTTTGCAGAAACGGAAGAAGCTGGCAGCAATTTGGGGCAATGGCTGAGACAAATTTGGAAATACCGCTACATTTTGAGTTTAGTTTTTATCTTAAATATTGTCTTGGGTTTGCTCTCTATGGCCTCTCCTTTTCTCATCCAAATACTCACCGACGACGTATTAGTTAGAGGGGATACTCAGTTATTAGCTAGCGTGGCGATCGCCGTCATTATTATCAGTTTATTTAGCGGCTGTCTGGAGTTGGTTCAATCTAACGCGATCGCTCATTTTGCCCAACGGTTAGAACTGGGATTGGTCATGGAATTTGGCAGACAAATCCTCCGCTTGCCTTTAACCTATTACGAAACCCGTCGCAGCGGCGAAATTGTCAGCCGCTTAACCGATATCCAAGAAATCAATCAATTAGTTTCTCAAACTATTATCGCCATTCCCAGTCAATTTTTTATTGCCTTAGTTTCCGTCGCCTTTATGTTTTTTTATAGCAATTATTTAGCGCTAGTTGCTATGTTAATTGCCCTGTTTATGACCTTTTCGACTATTTTAATGCTGCCAATTTTAGAGCAAAAAAATCGAAACTTATTAGCTTTAGAAGCGGAAAACCAAGGAGTGTTAGTCGAAACTTTCAAAGGTTCTCTTACTCTCAAAGCTACCAGCAGCGCCCCTTTATTCTGGGAGGAATTTCAAGGGCGTTTTGGGAGGCTGGCAAACCTCAGCTATCGGACCAATCAAATTGGTATTTTTAACGAGATTTTTTCAGAAGTGGTTGGCAGCGTGGGGGCGATCGCTCTAATTTGGTTGGGCAGCAATTTAGTAATAGCAGAAGAATTAACTATCGGTCAATTATTAGCTTTTATCGCCCTCGCTGCTAACCTCAATAATTTTATTAGTACCTTAGTGGGATTAATGGACGAAATGACCAGAGTAAAAACCGCAACTCAACGCTTAGGAGAAGTTATCGAAGCGACGCCAGAAACTAAAGGCGACGAGCAAAAACCATTAGCTACAATTGCTAGTAATTCGGAGATTATTTGCAGCGAGATTAACTTTCATTATCCGGGAAGACTCGACTTATTAGAAAACTTTTCCGCCAGATTTCCCGGGGGCAAAATAATAGCTCTTATTGGCGAGTCGGGTTGCGGTAAAAGTACCCTAGCAAAATTAATCGCCGGGCTGTATCCCTTGTCTTCGGGTAATATCCGCATCGGCATCTATAATTTACAAGACTTGTCTTTAGATTGTTGGCGACGACAGGTGGTATTAGTGCCCCAAGATGCCCATTTTTGGAGTCGGTCAATTATTGATAACTTCCGCTTGGCAGCCCCAGAAGCAACCTTCGAGGAAATAGTCAAAGCTTGTCGGATAGCGCTGGCGGATGAATTTATCAGTAAGTTGCCCGATAAGTATCAAACGGTTTTGGGAGAGTTTGGGGCTAATCTTTCTGGAGGGCAGCGGCAGCGGTTGGCGATCGCCCGCGCCATCGTTACCAACCCGCCGATTTTGATTTTGGACGAATCTACCGCCGGTTTAGATCCCGCCAGCGAGTTCCAGGTTTTGCAGAGGTTATTGGCATCTCGCCGGGGGCAAACGACCATTTTAATCAGCCACCGCCCCTCGGTTATCGATCGCGCCGAGTTCGTCGTCCGCTTGGGGTAATTGTTAATTGTGAATTGTCAAACAAGTCCGGACCGCATTCCTCGCGACCTCATCTTGAGGCTCTAACAATACCGAATGTGTGGAAAGGCGATCGCAGGCAGCGAACAGCCAACTCTGCCAGCCGCCGGCATCCCACAAGCGAACCGTTTTATCGTTACCGCCAGTAACGATATATTTGCCGTCGGGGCTGAAAGCAACCGCATAAATAGGACCCGTATGCCCCTCGAAGGGATTCCCCAACGGATAACCGTCGCGATACCACAAACGCACCGTTTTATCCTCGCTGACAGTAGCGATATAGTTGCTGTCAGGGGAGATCGCTACCGAATACACCGGCAGTCGATGTTCCGTAATGGGTTTTGCCAAACTATTGCCCTCCCAGTCCCACAAGCGGGCGGTGCGATCGCTTCCGACAGTAACGATATATTCCCCATCGGGACTGACATCCAGAAAGTAGATAGCCTCTTCGTGACCGACAAACGGTTTGCCGATACCGTTGCCCTGTTTGTCCCACACTCGCACCGCGCGATCGGAACTACCGGTTACGATATACTTGCCATCGGGACTAAAGCCGATGGCAGTGACGGCGCTTTCGTGACCGACAAAGGGTTCCCCGATGGCTTTACCTTCCCTATCCCACAACCGCACCGTCTTGTCATCGCCGCCAGAAGAGATATATTTACCGTCCGGGCTAAAAGCTACCGACCAGACAGTACCTTCGTGTCCGGTTAAAGTAGCGATCGCCTTTCCTTGCAAATCCCACAGCCGCACCGTTCCATCCCCGCTACCGCTAGCGAGATACCGACCGTCCGGGCTAAAAGCGAGAAACCAGACCGTAGCCTCGTGACCGATAAAAGGTTGACCGATGCTGTTACCCTCTTTATCCCACAAACGCACCGTTCCGTCGTCGCTGCCCGTAGCGATAATTTCTCCATCGACGCTGAAAGCAACCGAGGTAATAGGTTGTTCCTGACTTGCGAGGGGTAGCTTCGGCAGCTCCGGTCGTCTCGACCAAATGCGAACCGTTTCGTCAGAACTAGCGCTAGCGATATAGTCGCCATCGGGACTAAAGGCAACAGACCAGATGACATCCTCGTGACCGCGCAGGGGGGGAGCGATCGCCTTGCCCTCTTTGTTCCACAGGCGAATCGTATTATCCCAACCCGCACTAATAATATACTCCCCGTCGGGACTAAAAGCTACCGACCAGACATTATCTTCGTGACCCTCAAAAGGTTCGCCGATCGCCTTTCCTTCTAAATCCCACAACCGCAACGTTCTATCCTCGCCACCGCTAACAATATATTTACCGTCTGGGCTGAAAGCGACGGAACGCACGGCCCCCCGATGGCCGACCAAAGGCTTGCCCAAAGACTTACCTTGCAAATCCCACAAGCGTATAGTTTTATCCTGACTGGCGCTTGCAATATACTTACCGTCGGGACTGAAAGCAATGGAGATGATACCATCTTCGTGTTCCGCGAACGGTTCGCCGACAGGTTTACCCTCGCGGTTCCACAGCCGCACCGTTTTATCCCAACTACCGCTAGCGATATACTTGCCGTCTGGACTGAAGGCAACGGAGGAAACGGTATTTTCGTGACCGACGAAAGGCTCGCCGATGGGTTGACCCCGCAAGTTCCACAAGCGCACCGTCTTATCGTCGCTGCCGCTAGCGATCGCCTCCCCATCGGGAGCAAAGGCAACCGCGATCGCCTCGTCTTCGCTACCGAAGAAAGGCTCGCCGATACCGTTACCCTGCCAGTTCCACAACCGCAACTTGCCGTCTTTGCTGGCGCTAACGATATATCGACCGTCGGGACTGGCTGCCACCGCCCTCACTTTTTCCTGGTGTCCTCGGAGAATGTAACTTTCTATGGTTCCCTCCTTGGCGACTTGGAGGGCTTCGAGGAGGCTAGACTGAACTTCCTTGGGAACCGCGCCCAGAGAAGATTTGCTTTGACCGGTTGCCTCGATCGCCTGCACCAAACCCTTTAGGGGGAAGGTTCGCAGCAAGTTTTGAGCTAATATACCTTTAGTAATAGCTACCTGAGTTTCAGCTCGATAGGCCGCTTTGTTTGCCCGCAGCCAGAACGCTGTAGAAACGATAGCAGTTGCAGTAACTAAGCCCATGACAAACGCGACGATGCCCCTTCGCAAGAAGCGGTTGCGGCGTTCCAGGCGATCGCTCTTGTTAATATAGGACTTTTGTAAAGCAGTCGGTTGGGGTTGTTTTTTGTTAGTTTCCGCATCCTCCAACCAGGTTTTAGCTAAACTCAATTCGCTGCCTCGCAACAGCAAATCCGTACTGTTATTTTTGTGTTCCCATTCTAACGCTCTTTGGGACCATTTTGTCTGGTTTCTGATATAGTCGCGATCGCTATCCAAACTCCTCACCAATTCGCTAAAATTAGCGTAAAAATCTCCCCCATTTTTGTTAAAGTCCAACCACTGCAATTTCGCCAATTCTGGATGCAAATTTCCCGAGTCAACTTCTCGATGCAACACCGTTACAAACCGCTTATTTAAACCCTTGGCATATTCCACTTCGTCAGCACAATAAGGAGAATTTATCGACTCGGGAGAAATGATAAATAAAAAATTATCCGACTGTTCGATGCCTTCATAGATTTCTTGCTGAAAATCAGTGCCAGTGGCGATGCTTTCTTGGTCGAACCAAGTCGTTTTTCCCTGAGTTTGTAAAGCATCGTTTAAGCCTCTGGCAAAATCGGCATTAGCGCGGGAATAAGAAATAAAAACATCCAGAGCTAAATCGGGAGGTTGTTTGGCGCTTTCTGCGATAAATTCTATTTGTAAAGGAGTCGGTGGATGGAGCGATCGCCCCTTAGCTACTTCCAGCCAACTTTGATAGCGTTCCAAGTTATAACCCCGCAACAAAATCGAAAAGTTGCGGTTTTGTTGCGACCATTTTAAAGCCTTAACCAATAAAGTTTTATGCCCTTCGTAATAAGCAGCATCTTCCGCCAAAATTTTCAGCAATTTATCGAAACATTCTCCATATTCTGCCTCTTCATCAAAAGCAGTTAAATCTAAAAATTGCAAATTGCGTATTTCCTGGGGCACTTTCTCTAAATCCAGGGATTCTATTAACAGAAAAATCGTCCGCTTGTTCAGCTTCAAAGCATGAGATAACTCTTGCTGGCAATATTGAGATGCCAGAGAATCAGAGGATAAAAGGCAAACAAAATTATCCGCACCCTCAATACCTCCATTAATTTCCTTTTGAAACTCGCTTCCAGTTTTAATATCGGCTTTATTCGTCCAAACAGTAACGCTGTGGCGCATTAAATCCCGTCTGAATCTTTCCATAATTAGTCGGTTTTTATCAGAAAAGCTAAGAAAAACCTGGCACATTAAATTATGAGCGTTTTTGCTACTTTCGCAGATAAATTCGCACTGCAAATCCGTTGGCAAACAGGGCGGTTGTTTCTCGGTAAAGCGGATTTTTAACCAAGCATCTGCCTCTTGGCGTTCTTGGCCGGTTAATAAATAGCGATTTTGTCTTTGGTTCTGTTCCCACTCCAGAGCTTTTACCAACAATTCCGTATGCTTTCTGACATAACTTTCGTCCCTACTAAATAACTTTAGCAAACCGCTCAACGACTCTTCGTAATTATCAATATTTTCTCGGAAATACACCCAATTAATTTTACTTACGAGTGGATGCATATTTTGGAAGCAAGAATGCAATCCTTTTTCCTGGTATTTTTCCCATTCTTTTTCCAAAGATTTAGAATTTCTTTGCCGCCAAATTTCATAAGTTATTGCTTCGATATGAAGCAGGGGAATGATGCGTTTGTTGTGTTGGACGGCATGGTTAATTTCTTTGAGACAATAAGGGGAATTAACCGAATGAGGAGAAATTATAAAGATGAAATTATCGGCTTTTTCGATACCATTATAAATTTGGTTTTGGAAATCAACTCCCAAAGGAATATCGTTTTGGTCGAACCAAATTTTCAAGCCCTTTTCGCTTAAGTCTCGATAAAGTTTAATGGCGAAAGCTTTACTATCAGCTCGCCCGTAGGAAATAAAAGCGTTATCAAATTCTAACATGATAGATATCCTGGTTAGGGTTCGTAGTAATCGCTTTAGCGATTCCCCGCGTCAAAGTAATCGCTTTAGCGATTCCCCGCGTCAAATAGACACGCCACCATTATAGCATTTTCAAACGAGTAATGCTATAATGGCCCCAAAACTAACCTAAATCGAAGCAATGGAACGAGAACTATACGACAGCGGTTGCGATAAAGCTGCTGCTGGAGACTATCGAGGAGCGATCGCGGACTTTAATCGCGCCATAGAAATAAATCCTAACTTTGCCGATGCTTATTATCGGCGAGGTTTGGCAAAATTTGACTTAGGAAATCGGCAAGATGCTATAGAAGATTATACCAAATCTTTGTCGATTAATCCTCAGAAAACAGAGGTTTATTTAGGTCGAAGCATGGCCTATTTTGCTGGGGGAAATATGGAGAAGACAATTGAGGATGCATCGGCAGCGATCGCCATCGAGATTAATTGCGCCCCTGCTTATCAACTGCTGGGTAGCGCTTATGTTCGCCAGGGAAAAAACGAGGAGGCGATCGCTAATTTTAAACAAGCTGCAGAGTTTTATTTAGAACAAAAAGATACGGTTAATTGCCGCAAATGTTTGGATAAAATTAAACAGCTTCAACCTCCACCGCCACCAGTAAAAAAAAAGGAAATTAACCTCCCACCACCCATGGCAAGCGAGGAGGAATATATCGGTCAAATTTTGAGAAAGTTTGAAAAGGGCGATCGCCGTCAAGCAATCGAAGATTTAAACTGGGCTTTACAAGTAGATTCCCGGGATGCTAAAGCTTATTGCTGTCGGGGAATTATTTTCTATAAAATGGGAAATAATCAACGGGCAATAGCCGATTTTGATAAAGCTTTGCAGTTCGCACCGCGCAATGTTTTAGCCTACCGCAACCGGGGAATTATTCGCAGCGAAATGGGGGATAATAAAGGAGCGATCGCCGATTTTAATAAGGCACTAGAAATCGACCCCAATAACTCTATGACTTATATGAGTCGCGGCAATGCTTTACGGGATATGGGCGATTGCGGTTTGGCAATTAAGGATTACAATAAAGCCTTAGAAATTAATCCTAACTATGCCAAAGCTTATTATCATCGCGGCATAGCTTATTCGCGGCTAGAAGAAATGAAAAAAGCCATCAATGATTATGAAAATGCCGTTAAAATATTTGGCGATAAAGGGGATTGGCATAATTATCAAAAAACCTTAGACCGCCTCAAACAAATACAGTCATATTCTCCGAAAAAAAAGCCAAAAGCTAATACAAACCAAGACAAAGAACGCCTGGGACAGAAACTCTTAAGAATGGTAGGAGGTTATTGGGAAATAGCAGAAAGATTAATCGAACAATCGAGGCAAAATTTTCCCGGAATGGAAGAAGAATGGTATTGGCAAAAAGTAATCGCAGATTTAGAGCGCGATCGACGGGATTATTAATTAACAATTAATAATTAACAATTGGTTGTTTTTCAATTTTTTCGGTATTTCAGAAACCCGGTTTTTTCAAAAAACCGGGTTTCTAGATTGGTCTTCTTTTCTTAAGTTTATTATAACCAATAAACTTAACTTTCGTGGATGCGGTCAATCAAATCGTAAAAAGGCTGCCAATTATCCTCAACAGTAATAGCCTCCCAAACCGATTCGATAACAGGTCGAAGTAAACCTTGTTCTGGATTTTTTTGCCGCAACCTTTCCCCCATTTCATCCAGTTCGTCCTTGGAAAGAGTTTGCAATAAATGATAATAAAAATCTCGCCAAGCATCTAATAACTTATTCGGTTCCTTCTCGCCAAAAATCTTACTCCCATCGTCGCGCCACTCCCGAGAAAATTGCTGGCGCAATTCTACAAAGAAATCGTGATAGCCAATTTGAGTTTCCTGCAAAAATTTAACGGTTAATTTCAGCAACTCTTCTGCTTCTGGGGCCGACAAATTCTCGAAACCCAATCTATTAACCATCAACTGCCGATATTCAAGGGCATAATACTCCCAAAATTGCGCCAAAGCGGCCTCCAGATCGCTTTTCTCGATAACCGCCCCCAAAGGTTTTTGTAGCTTGGTCAAATTTTCCTGACAAATATTCGGTTGGTTGCCGTAACAATACAGTCCGAAATAATCGAAGTAGGCCGCTGTAAAACCGGGTTTATAGCTGGGAATAAAAGCATAAGGTCCGTAGTCGAAACTTTCTCCAGTAATTGACATATTATCGGTATTCAAAACCCCATGACAAAAACCGGCTGCCATCCACTGCGCTGCCAGTTTGGCAACTCGTTTAACCAATTCGGCGTAAAAGACGGCGTATAGTTCTTGGGGCGATCGCTCTTTTTCTTCCTCCTGCAGGTGGAAATAATAATAGTAAATTACATGGTCTAACAACTTTTTAATTAAGTCCTTGCGGCGGAAAAAAATCAGCCTTTCAAAAGTACCGAAGCGAAGGTGCGATCGACTCAAACGCACCATCACCGAAGACCGCGTTGGCGAAGGTTCGTCGCCCCGCCAGAGAGATTCCCCAGTTTCTACCAAACTAAGGCAGCGGGAAGTTTTCACCCCCAAGCGATGCAACATTTCCGCCGCCAACACCTCGCGAATTCCACCCTTAAGAGTGAGTCTGCCGTCGGCGTTGCGAGAATAGGGCGTTCGACCGGAACCTTTGGTACCTAAGTCGTATAACTCGCTATCGATACCCCGCGCTTGACCGTAGAGGAAACCTCGACCGTCGCCCAAATATGCGTTATATTCCCCGAACTGATAGCCGTGATAGCGCATCGCGAGGAAAGGTCCGACGCAATGAAACTTACCAAAAGCTTCGATAAAGTGTTCGTCGCCGACCTCTTTGGGGTCGAGTCCTAACTTTGGTAGGAGGCGATCGTTGCGGAAGCGCAGGACGTGTTGGGGAAATTCTGCCGCCGGCACTTCGTCGTAATAGTCCCTGCCCAAACTTTGGAAAGCGGGCTCGTAATTGAGAGTAAAAAATGGGTTAGACATTCAATTAACAATTAACGATTAACAATTAACAATTAACAACTAACAATTAGCTAAAACTTTTTAGCTTTATGAGTTACTGGGTCAAATTCAAACCGTCGGGAAGAATCGGTTTCGCCGTAAATATTAAAAGTAATAGTCGGTTCCTCGCCAACTGATTCTATGCTATGAATTGAATCTGGAGTAAAACTAATTAAATCTCCAGGCATCAAAACCGTTTCTCCCACTCGTTCTATTTTATCGGGAAAATCTGGTTCTGGGCCCCGTTTCCAAAAAGTATTTTTTTCCTGTCCTTTTAAGACAACAACCACGCCCCAGGTACCGTGATTGTGAATAGTTGAAGCCGTACCCGGCAAAAATTTTACCACTTGCACCGTCCAAGGAAAACCTATTTCGTCATAGAGCATTATAACAGAAGTTCCAGTTTTAGAGCATGGTTCTGGGTCTTGAGTTTGTATCCAATAAGAATTAAGAGTAAGCTGCCTGACCAAACGGCGAATTTCTGGCAAACAACTAAATTCGTCGATACCTTTTTCGATGGCATTTTCAAAAGTATCTTCTACCTCGGTTAGGAAGCGATAAAAGCGATAATATTCTTTTAACAATTTCCACTCGCTGACCTGGGGGCATGGCTGTAATTCGCCTTCTCCAGTTAGTAGAAAATCTCGGTTTTTCATTAATTACTCCTGTAGTTTTTTAGGAAATATCCACTATTATAAAACTAAAAGTGCCTTTGAATTACAAAAAAAAGCTTAAGTTTTTGGATTGGAGCGATCGCCACTTTTTAGGATAATTAGTAACATTTTGCTGTTACCAAAGCTACAGTTTTCTAGTTTTTCTTGACAATAGCTTGTTCGACGGGCTAAAATTAAAGGTGGAGAGTTTAAGAAGGAGCGAAAAAAATTCCTACAGCAGCACAAGCATTAAAGTGCTTTATTCTTTGTTGTTGGGCCACCAAAATGTTCCAACCTGTTAATATAGTCCGCATTGACGAACGCACGGGTAACGTGTTTATGTTAGTGGGGGAAGAAAATGTCATAGAAGTTTATCCAAATGGAGAATGGAGATACGTTGATGAATAAGCCCAATTTTGACAAAATGAGCGTAAAAGAGTTAAAAACTTATGTACTCGCTCATCGAGATGATGATGAGGCTTTTTACGCTTATGTTGACAAGTTACACGCAGAAGCAAACTGGGTAAAAATGCCAGCTTTGAACTCGGTAGAAGAAATGAAAAATTATCCAGAGTTTATCGAGAAGCTGCGTCAAAATTAACAACAGTTTTTACTAATTGTAAGGTGCGCTGCGGCGCACCCTACTGTTAATAAAAAAGGTTAATTGTAAGGTGCGCGTTGCGCACCCTACAAATAATTAAACCGCAACGGGCGATCGCTCTAAACTTGCCACCAATTTTAAACCGTATTCAGCCTCAAAAGGTTCTTTCTTGTAATCCAAACTCCACAATTCTAAACTACAATCATCCCCGGGATTGACCGGTTTTAACTCCATGCGAAACTCCCCAGACTTCCGATCTACCGTGCATTTAACATCGGCGATCGCTCCAATTTGACGCCGGTCCAATGCCACCCCCAAGCGCAATAAAGCACTCAATTGAGAAACAATTTGACGATATTTTTTCGGTAAATTTTGGTAATCGTCATGTTTCTTTTTCGGAGCGCTTTTGCGGTGGTAGCGAGCTAAATTCGCGATGGTGTCTATTTCCAATTCGCTAAACCCTAATAACTCGCCATTTTTAATTAAATAATAAGAATGTTTGTGGTGTGCCGAATGACTGACATAAACGCCAGCATTATGCAGAATAGCAGCAGCCCACAAAAGTTCCCTTTCCTCCGCACCCCACTCGTGCAAAATGCCCTTTGTTTGGTCGAAAATTGACAGCGAAAATGCGGCTACGCGCTCGCTATATGCCAAATCAACTTTATATTTTCGAGCGATTTTCAGAGTGCTTCGCTGGCGAATAGAACTTTGAAAGCGCAAGCGATTTTCTATCAAACCGCGATTGAGCATCCAATCGACAATTATCCCTTCCCGCAAACTTCGCTCGCAAACCGTTAGAGTATCTATTCCTAACAAACTCATCGCTTCTTGTAAAATTAAAGCACCGGGTAAAATAATTTCTGCCCGCTTTTGCGACATTCCATTAATAGACAGTCGTTCCTCATAAGAAAGTTTGCTCAAACGAGTTACAAATGCTTCAAGATTTTTCAAACTCAATTGATAGCCTGTCATGGGAGAAGGAACCGCGCCCAAATTTTCTAAAGCGTCAATAATTCCTATGGTTTCAATGGTGCCAGAAGTGCCAACCAAACGAGGTTTTTCTCCGGGGTTTAATTTGGCCAATAATTCATCTACGGGACGTTCTAACATTCCCCGAACGTAAGCTTGTAAATAAGCAAACTCGGTTTTACTAATGGGATCTGTTGTTATCATTTCGGCGGTCAAACGTACCGCGCCAATTTTGGTACTGCTGAGGGAACGAGGTTCCATACTATCGCCTAAAATTAATTCCGTCGAACCCCCACCGATGTCGACGATCGCATGGGCTTCGTTGTTGAAATCCATCGCCGATAGCACTCCTAGATAAATTCGCCGCGCTTCCTCTTGGCCGGAGATCAGACTAACGTATAGGTCTAGCTCGTTGGCGATGCGTTTGAGGAAATCTACGCCGTTGGGTGCTTCGCGCACGGCGCTGGTGGCCACGGCGACTGTTTGTTCGGCGTTGAGACTTTTGGCGATTTCTTGGAAACGTCGCAAACAACCGATCGCCCTTTCCATTACTTCGTCTTTTAACCGACCTTTGGGACCGGTGTCTCCCAACCTCACGGTTTCTTTTTCGCGATCGATAATCGTAAAAGCCGGCAGAGTCGGCTCTATTTTTACGATTACCATGTGCAGGGAATTTGTTCCCATATCGATAGCGGCGAGAATGCGATCGCCCTCTCCCATCTCGACGGGCATCTTTGCTAGCGGTACTGATTTTATCATTGTCATGTATCCAAGTTATAGAGCGTTTTTTGCCGTGGCGCGGACCGCACCTTACCAAAAAACGACGCTTGCAGAATCGTTCATATTTTAGATTAATTTGTTTAATTTACGCGATAATTTTTAAAAATCATTATTTTTGGGCTAAACCTTGACAAATTTACCCTAATTAGGGTATTAATGAAGCAAGTTTGACTTACCCAATCTAAAATCTAAATTTGTCATGTTGACCCAATCCAATGCCGAAACGGAATCTACATTACTATCGATAATAAAACTGTTGAGATGGGATAAACCCGCCGGACGTCTCATCTTAATGCTTCCGGCCTTGTGGGCGGTATTTTTAGCTAGCGCGGGAACGCCGGAGCTACCTTTAGTGGGAGTAATAATATTTGGAACTTTATCTACCAGCGCGGCGGGTTGCGCGATTAACGACCTTTGGGATAGAGATATCGACCCACAGGTAGAACGAACCCGCACTCGTCCCCTAGCATCCCGCGCTCTCACCGTGCGAGTCGGTATCGTCGTGGCATTTTTGGCAATGGCTTGTGCGGGAGTGTTGGCGTTATATCTCAATCCTCTCTGTTTTTGGCTCTGCGTCGCAGCGGTGCCGGTGATTATCTGTTATCCCCTGGCAAAACGAGTATTTCCCGTGCCGCAGTTAGTGTTATCTATTGCTTGGGGCTTTGCCGTTTTAATTAGTTGGACTGCGGCAGCGGCAGAGTTAGAAACCGCCACTTGGCTTTTGTGGGGCGCGGTTATTTGTTGGACTCTCGGTTTCGATACCGTTTATGCCATGAGCGATCGCGAAGACGATAAGCGCATTGGCATCAATTCTAGCGCTATCTTTTTTGGCGATCGCTCCCCAGAAGCAGTAGGCTTTTTCTTCTTATTAACTGTTGGTTTATTAGCTGCATTAGCAATAGTAATGGAGCTACATCTCGGCTTTTGGTTGGCCTTAGTTATAGCCACAGCTTTTTGGTCTTGGCAATATGCCAGACTCCGCAACCATGAAACTTTAAAGCCTTATCCTCAAATTTTCCGGGAAAATGTCGCGATCGGTTTTATTTTGTTAGTAGGAATGATTGTCGGTATGCTGCTTTAATAAGTTGGTTAGCAGCGGATGAAAGTAACGAATGTAACGGATGAGTTGTTGATGAAAAAAACAGTTATTGGTGTCATGGGGCCGGGTAGCGGCGCTACTAATGCCGACTTAACAAATGCTTATCAAATCGGTCAATTAATCGCCCGAGAATCTTGGGTTTTATTAACAGGTGGAAGGAAAATGGGAGTCATGGATGCTGCCAGTCGCGGTGCCAAAGCTGCCGGCGGTTTAACTGTCGGCATTCTTCCCGACGGTAATCTCAATGCTGTTTCCGAAGCGGTGGATCTTCCCATTTTTACCGACATGGGAAATGCCAGAAATAATATTAACGTTCTCTCCAGCGATGTTGTCATTGCTTGCGGCCTTGGGGCGGGAACTGTTTCCGAAATTGCTCTGGCAATTAAGAATCGTAAAAGCGTGATTTTGTTAAACGATAACCCCGCCAGTCAGGATTTTTTACACAGTTTATCCCCCGGGCAAATCTATGTTGTTAAGAGTGTTGAAGAGGCGATCGCTACTGTCAAAAAATTGCTAATTGCTAATGGCTAATTGCTAATGGCTAATTGTTAATGGCTAATGGCTAATTGCTAATTGCTAATGGCTAATTGTTAATTGCAGTGAAACGGAACCCAACAAACCTCGAATTAAATTATTGTTTGGTTTCGTTGTTCAACCCAACAAACCACCCAAGAAACCCGGTTTTTTCAAAAAACCGGGTTTCTGAAACTCTGTTAATTGCTAATTGTTAATTACCAACCATGAAACTAGCATCCTTAAATAACCTTCCAGAAAAGGAAGTTTCCCACAATCCTAATATTAAAAAAAAGGTGATGCTATCTCCTGGAGACTTGCCCCACCTTACCAACTTTTCCCAGGCTCGTTTTGCCCCCGGCCAAGTTTCTCCAGGGCATTTTCATAGCGATATGTGCGAGGTTTTTTATGTGGAATCTGGTTCGGGAATTATTGTTATTGACGGCCAAGAATATCCCCTGGAAAAAGGTACTTGCGTCGCTACCGAACCCCAAGAAGTTCACGAAATTATTAATAACGGTTCCAGGGATTTAGTTCTTAATTATTTTGGTTTGGTGGTGTAGTTCGTAGTAAGCGCTTTAGCGCTTTAATAGTGAATTTTTAAGCCCTAAAGCGCTTACTACAAACTACCAAAATAACTTTCGACAATCTTTAAAATCCTTTCCGAAGCTCGACCGTCTCCAAAAGGATTAATCGCAGTTGCCATCTTTTGATACCCCTGGGAATTGCTTAATAATTCCGCCGCTTCGGCGACAATATTTGTCGAATTTGTGCCGACAAGTTTGGCAGTTCCTGCCTCAATTGCTTCCGGTCGTTCCGTGGTCTCTCGCAATACTAAAACTGGTTTGCCCAAACTGGGAGCTTCTTCTTGCAAACCCCCGGAATCTGTTAGTAATAAATAACAACTTTGAATCGCTCCTACCAATTCCGCATAGTCGAAAGGTTCCGTTAAAAATACCCGCTTATGACTGCTTAATAATCTTTTTAAGGGTTCTCTTACCGTGGGATTTTTATGGAGGGGTAATAACAAAGCCGCGTCGGGAAATTTATTTAAAATTTCTAAAAATGCTCCGGCAATTGCTTCGAGAGGTTCCCCCCAATTTTCTCGCCGGTGAACCGTGGCTAAAAGAACGCGATATTTGCTAAAATCTAAGTTGGGAACTTGGCATTCCGGTCGAGATGCTGCTACTTTTAAGAGGGCATCAATGACGGTATTTCCTGTTTGGTGAATTTCTCCTATTACTCGCGATCGCCTCAGATTTTCTACCGCCAAAGAAGTAGGGGCAAAATGCAACTGAGTTAGCTGAGAAATCAAACGTCGATTTGCTTCTTCTGGATAGGGATTAAATAAATCGTCCGTGCGCAATCCCGCTTCTACATGACCCACGGGAATTTTTTGATAAAATGCTGCTAAGGCTGCTGCATAAGCGGTGCTAGTATCCCCTTGAACTAATATTAATTGAGGCTGGAATTTTTGGAATAATTTCTCCAATCCCGTCAAACTTTTACAGAGAATATCTGTTAGAGTTTGCTGCTGCTGCATGATTGCTAAATCTTCATCAGCTTTTATGGCGAATAGTTCCATGACTTGTTCGACCATTTCTCGATGCTGGCCCGTTAAAATTACTTGAGTTTCAAAGGATGAAGATTCTTGGAATTTTTGAATTACTGGGGCTAGTTTTATTGCTTCGGGGCGCGTCCCTAATGTAATGGCAATTTTAATGGGATAATTAGGCATTTTAAACTAGATGGGTTATGGGTAATGAATTTACCGACAAAATTAATTTTTAATATTACCATAATCTTACCCAGATTAGAGAAACCGTCCCGACTTAGACTCGTGGCCCAATAAAGGCGATCGCCCTTTCTAGACCCCTCCGAAAAAATACTCATCTTGGCAACCCAACTCCTTCAAAATCTCTCAAATTCTATTGCTAGGTAAATTTTAAGTTTTTTTAAGTTTTGTTAAGAAAGATATTTTTTGACCATAGAAAATAAAATTTTTCTAAAAATGGTAAGTTTTGATACAGACAGCTTTAAATTATTCCATTATACTAAAAAATTGTCTCAACTCGAAAAATACTAAAATTTTTCAGCAAGGATGGAATTAAATACTATTCACATTTCCGAAGGAAAAAATGGTTTTTTTCTTCCCGAAAGAAAAAACGGTCGTAAGCCCTCTGAATTTGCCGTACCATTAGAGGGAGAAAGCGCGCTCCTGCAACCGCAGGAAATGCTGCAATTGGTAATGGATAATATTCCCCAAGCTATTTTGTGGAAAGACAAAAATTTAAGGTATTTAGGTTGTAATAAAAAAGCAGCAATAGACGCGGGTTTAAAATCCCCAGAAGAGATTATAGGACTTACGGACGACGACCTGCCCGGAACAAAAGAACAAGCAGATATGTTCCGGGAATCAGATATTAGGGTAATGGCAACAAACGTTCCGGAGTATCATATTCTCCAAAGACAACTTCGGGCAGATGGAAGTCAAGCTTGGTTAGACACTAATAAAATTCCTCTCCACGATGAGAGAGAAAATGTAGTGGGGGTTTTAGTGACTTATCAAGATATAACCGAACGGTTGCAAGCGGAGGAATCTCTACTGAGGATTAGCAAAGCGGTATCCAGTTGTAGCGATGCGATCTCCATTGCCGATGCCAGGGGCACTCATATTTATCAAAATCCTGCCTATTCCAAATTATTGCAATACGAAACGGTCGAAGAATTAAATGCAGCAGGAGGACCGCGAATAACTTTTGTCGATCCATCTGTAGCTCAAGAAGTATTCGATGCCATGAGCAAAGGCAAGTCTTGGAGAGGGGAGGTGACAAAAATTACTAAAAGCGGGAGGGAAATACAAGTGTTACTGAGAGCGGATGCGATCGCAGATCGAAACGGAAAAATTGTCGGCTTAATTTGTACTAATACAGATATCACGGCCCGCAAGCAAACAGAAAAAGAACTACTAGAAAACCTGCAACTTTTATCAACAGTAATCGAAACGGTGGGAGAAGGAATTACCCTCAGCGATGCGGAAGGCCACTTTGCGATTTTCAACTCGAAAATGGAGCAATTAACGGGTTACAGTAAAGAAGAAGCAGAAAGAAGCGGTAACTTTCTCGAATTATTATATCCCGAGGAACGCTTGTATGCTTTGGCGGTGGCAGGACTTCAAGAAATCATGGAAAAAAAGGAAGTTCGCAACGTAGAAACGACAATAAAAACTAAGTTAGGAGGTTACAAGACTTTATTAGTATCGACATCGGTATTGAAGTACAAAAATCGTCACTTATTCCTGAGCGCCTATCGCGACATTACCGATCGCCAAGAAGCCCAAGAAGCCCTGTTGAGAGCGGAGTACAAATATCGCAGCCTGTTTGAAAACGCGATCGTCGGCATTTTTCAAACCACCGCAGACGGGCATTACCTCAACGTCAACCCCGCCCTAGCGCGAATCTACGGTTACTCTTCGCCCCTAGAACTAATAACTCATCTCACAAATATAGAAAAGCAACTTTATGTGGATGACAAGCGCCGCCAAGAGTTCGCCCGCCTCTTGCAAAAAAACGACGCAGTTTGCGAATTTGAATCCCAAGTTTATCGGGCTGACGGTAGCATCATCTGGATAGCTGAAAATGCCCGAGCAGTTCGCGACATCCAAGGAGAGTTATTATATTACGAAGGGACGGTGGAAGATATCACCGAACGGAAGCAAGCAGAAGAAGCCCTGCGACAGCAAGCCGAAAGAGAAAGATTGATGGGAGCGATCGCCAACCGGATCCGCCAGTCTTTGAAACTGGAAGAGATACTCAAGACAACTGTAGATGAAGTGCGGGAGTTTTTGCAAACGGACAGGGCGATCGTTTGCCGCTTTCGGACAGATGGAACCAGGGTGGTAGCGGTAGAGTCGGTGGGGCCTGAGTGGCGATCGCTCCTGGGAATGACTATTTCGGACACTTGCTTGCCGGAATTATACTTGCAAGCCTTCCGCAATAATAGCGTCATCGCCAACGAAGACATTTACCAAGCCAGCCTCGCCCCGTGTCAGCTAAAATTACTAGCAAGCCTTCAGATTAGAGCTAACATCGTAGTGCCCATAGTTCAAGGAGAAAATCTTTGGGGCATCTTAGCGGCCCATCAATGTTCGGGAACGCGACAGTGGCAGCAGCAGGAAATCGAACTCCTCGAACAACTGGCAGCGCAATTAGCGATCGCCATCCAACAAGCAGAACTCTACAGACAATTAGAAGAAGCAAACCACGAACTGCAACGCCTCGCCACCTTAGACGGTCTCACCCAAATCGCCAACCGCAGACAATTCGACAGCTACCTCAACGGCGAATGGAAACGGGCGGTCCGAGAGAAAGCCTCAATCTCCATCATACTCTGCGACGTTGATTTTTTCAAACCGTATAACGACACCTACGGCCACCAAGCGGGAGATACCTGCTTGCAGAAAATCGCAAAGGCTCTAGCTGTCTCTGCCAAACGTCCCGCAGATTTAGTCGCCCGCTACGGCGGCGAAGAATTTGCCGTAATTCTGCCTAACACCGACGCTATCGGTGCTTTGCGGGTGGCCGAGCGCATCCGGCAAGAAGTAAAAGCATTGAAACTGCCCCATGCTAAATCCAGTGCCAACGAATACGTTACCGTTAGCTTGGGAATTGCTACTACCGTACCTCACCCTAACGCTTTGCCAGTAGAAGCGATCGCTCTGGCGGATAAGGCTTTATATCGAGCTAAAGAACTGGGACGCGATCGGGCGATTTGTCGCTTGCAAGAATAGAAGGCAAGAGGCAAGAGGCATTCTTAAGACAAGAGGCAAAAGGCAAAAGGCAGGAGGCAATAGAAAGATGGAGAGCGATCGCCCCAACTATCTCAGAAACCCGGTTTTTCCAAAAAACCGGGTTTCTTGACCTGCTTTCTAAAACTTCTTCTATTGTTAATTGTTCGTTGTTCGTTGATATTAAGCGATACTGCCGCGCTTGCGGGTTTCCTTATAAGAAGTACCGACGTTTTTCAAGCCGGCCTTAATCATCTCCTGCTCTAACAAAGCAAAGAAACTCGCCCGATCGCCTCCCCTCACCACTGCCTGGTTGTGCGCCTCGGCCAACACTACCGGATAACCATAACCCTTCTGCACTTGCCCTAACATCATTGCCAAACTCAACTCGAACTTTTCCTCGTCTGCCACCACCCACTCGGGCACGTCAATTCTGGCAATCTCGGTTCCCACGTTGACATAACAAAAATAAATCGTTTGCTCCCCATACAAATCTAAAATTCTGGCAGAAGAACGCCATAAAGGACTCCTCTGCCCCCTCTCCAAAATCGACCCCCAAAAGACGACATCTCGCAAGGGTTCAAATAACTGACAAGGTGCTTTTTCGGCTAAACTCATCATTCCGAAGCCGACGTTAGGACAGTTGCTCATGCAGTCTGGCTCGTCGTATTCGCAGGCTTTTAACCTCAAAAATGATAGACTTTCGCTACTCCGAGAAGCGCTCAAATATCCTATTAAGGGAATGCCGGCTAATCTCAGTTTTTCCCAAGCTTCTAGGATGGGGTTTAAGATGCGATCGCGTGCTTCCGTAGGCAGAGATTCTAAAAACCAATAAATTAACGAACCATCCACCATCGCCAAAGTCGGCCTCGGCAAGTTGCCATCGTTTGCCCGGGCCCATTCGCAACCTAACTCTGCGAGAGCGATCGCCTCGGAAACCGTCCGCCGATGTCCCATCCATTCTTCGGTTTTAATGCCCCACTGGCGAGAAACATATAAATCCTCTGGCAGATAAAAAATCTCGGGGATGCTATCGAGCAGGGGATACAGACTTTGACCGTAATGGAGCATGACTCGCCCGACGTTTAGTAAGAAACAATAGGCGATTTCGTGGTGAGACGGTGCTATTTGCGAGCCGTCCGTCGCCAAAACTGTATGAGCTTCTGGGGGGGCTGCTACATACGGATGAATGTTTAAGGGTTCGATGGGTACTGCTGGATTGAAAAGTATGCGATCGAACCAAGTATCGTAGTTTTCTGTTAAAGATTCTTGTTCCTGGTAGGACTCCTCCAGCAACTTTTGAGCGATTTCTAATCTTTGACGGCCCGCCTCCGCTTCTTTGCTGAGATGTTGGCTCATTCCTTGCATTTGTTTGGTTATTTGTGTTAAATCGAGCATGGTTGTTAATGAGTAATTGATGGTTTTTAGTATAGCATGGCAAGATTAAAAAAGCAATGTTGGGTTAGAAATAGACGCGCTTTGGGGATACCCAGAAACCCGGTTTTTTTGGATACCCAGAAACCCGGTTTTTTAGATACCTAGAAACCCGGTTTTTTGGATACCCAGAAACCCGGTTTTTTCAAAAAACCGGGTTTCTTAATGTCTGTGGGGGCGATCGCTCATATAATTGGACTAAGAAAGGGCGACTTGGCTAGTTTTTTTCAGCAAACCAGAACGAGTTAATATGTAACTAGAACCATCAAACATTTCGATAGCAAAATTAGCACCCGAAACTGATATGCTGGAAGTCAGATCCGGTAGAACTTGAAAACAGGCGAGGGTGCGATTTGGAGTAAATAAAAACACTTCCATTTCTGTTAGAATTGCCGTAAAATTGTCGGCAATAGCAATGTCAAAAAGGGGCATCATCAGGGGCAGAGATATGCAAATATTGCCCTGTTGCAAATCCATCGCCGCCCACCGTTGGTCTATGCCTATCCAAAGGGTGAGTTTATCGGTGGATAGTTGGATAACTGGTTCGATTAAGTCGCTTCTCCAGTTAATTCCATAACATCCCCAAGGTTCTCCTAAATCTAAAAGTGCAAATTTTTGGGGGTTGTCGTGGATAATAACTTTCCTACTGGGGTCTATTAGATGAAATTCCGATTGATTAATCGTGTTAATTTTCATAGCAATTCCTACTGATAAATTTTGGGAATAATTGTCGTCACTTTGGGAAGAGAATTAAAATCGCCGTTTTGGTAAAAATAGCTAATTTCAATTGCACCCACGATTTCACCACTGCTTAACTCTACCTTTCTAACAATTGTAACTCCATAGCGAAAATCTTTCTATTGTCATTGCGAGGCGGTTGGTACATTCGTTAACCTCTTGGGGAAACCGTTAAATCAGCCGTGGCAATCTTACGCTTTTCTATTTTTGGGAGGAGCGATCGCTCTTTCGCCAAAAAAAACTCTGCTAGGGTTGAAAAGTTGTGTTATAATCCTTTCTTGTTCTTCCTATTGGCTTCTTCAAAAATTGCCACGGGGGGTCATAAGGAGTAAACCAGACCGCTTGTCAAAAGCGTCACCAATAGTTTATACTCAAGAGCAGCCCACTATTGAACAGTACCAAACATGAATTCATTTAACCAAGGGTTTATCGAGAAACAGCCGACAAACCCAGAACTATTCCAGACCGTTCGTATTATAGGAGAATATAAGGGAAAACAAGAATTATTTAAACAACAAGTTCCCCAGGTTATCAAAACCCTGCGCCAAGCTGCAATTATTCAAAGTACCGAATCTTCTAACCGCATAGAAGGAATAACCGTTCCTTTAAAACGCATACAAGAACTCGTATCGGAAAAAACAACTCCGCGAGATAGAAGCGAGCAAGAAATTGCAGGCTATCGAGATGTGTTAAATACAATTCATAACAGTTATGCTCATATTCCCTTTACTCCAAACGTTGTTTTACAACTGCATCGCGATTTGTATAAATTCGCCGTCAATACAGGAGGACGCTGGAAAACTGTAGATAATGAAATTAGTGTCACCTATCCCGACGGAACTACCTTTGTAAGGTTTCGTCCTACTCCCGCTTACGAAACTCCAGCAGCAATGGAACGCTTGCACGATCGCTTTAACTATCTTTGGGAATTAGGCAAAATAGAGCCTTTACTGTTAATTGCAACTTATGTTTTAGATTTTCTGTGCGTCCATCCATTTTTGGATGGAAACGGACGGATGGCAAGACTGTTAACTCTCTTGCTACTCTATAAAGCAGGTTATGAAGTAGGACGCTATATTAGTTTGGAGCGAATTGTCGAAAATACTAAAGAAAGTTACTACGATACCCTTTATAGTTCTTCCCAAAATTGGCACGAAGGGCAACACAATTTATTGGCTTGGTGGGAATATTTTTTAGGAGTTATGTTGTTGGGAGCTTATCGCGAATTTGAGGAAAGAGTAGGATCTGTCACCACTGCGAGGGGAACGAAAACAGAAATGGTATTAGATGCCATTAGCAATTTGCCCGAAGAGTTTTCTGTTAGAGAGTTGCAAGAAAAATGCCCTACAGTTAGCAGAGACTTAATTCGTCACGTCTTGCGCCAACAGAGAAAAGCAGGAAATTTGGAATGTTTGGGACGGGGGGTAAATGCTCGTTGGCGCAAGTGTTAGCTGGGTTACTGCCGTCCGAAGCAATCTCACGCTTTTCTATTTTTGGGAGGAGCGATCGCTCTTTCACCAAAAAAAACTCTGCTAGGGTTGAAAAGTTGTGTTATAATCCTTTTGTTCATCTAATTCTATTGCCAATGGTTTCATCCAAATTACTAGAGCTGGAAAATGCCGTTAATAACTTATCTATGGAGGAGAAAATATGGTTATTAGAAAAAATCGTAGTTCAAATGCGAGAGTTAACAAAGGTTGCTAATTGGCAAGTAGAATTAAATAGAGAGCAAGGCAATCTAAATGCCAATTCTGAGGACGATCCTTTAATTGGTTTGTTTGCTGGCTCCCCAGATTTAGCTACTAATTCTGAGGAGATTTTGCGAGAGGAAATTAAGGATAAATCGGGATGGACTTACAAAGAAATGCCGGCAGCAATCTCGGTCCTACCATTAAGTTATATTGGTACATTCGTTAACCTCTTGGGGAAACCGTTAAATTTGAGATTTTACCTTAATTGGGGTTGGTGGCGTTTCGCTTTTTTCTTGTCAGAAGAGCGATGGCCCCAAACCAAGCTAAAATAACTTTTGTTCTTTAGTTCCGAGGTTAGTTATGAGTAAGTTAGTTACCTTAAACATCGTTGATGGTGATTTTGAAAGAGGATTTAGGGTAGTTCTCTGTATTTATAAAAATGGAGAACCAATTTCGCAAATAAACGGGCGATCGCCTCCCTATTCTTTATTGCCTAAGAAGTACGAAAACTGGCAATTGAGCTATCGACATTATGGGGAAATTAGACATTTTGCAAGAGCTCTAAAAGCTCCCAAACAACAAGTCACTAACTATTCAATAATGGAGTCGGCTAGGGAACTGGAACTTAGTATTAACGACTGGCTGAATTGTGGGGATAGCAAGTTTAGAGCTATTCGGGATAGATTGGTCGGAAATTTACAGGGGAACGACCAAGGCGAAGACAAAATTGGGTTGGTTATTCAAACTGATGATGTTCGTTTGTGGCGGCTTCCTTGGCATTTGTGGGATGTGGTAGAGGAGAACAAATTTGAAGTTAGTATCAGTGCTTCCGAGTACGAGAAAGCGGCAACTATTCCTATTACCAAAAATCAAAAAAAAGTAAGAATTTTGGTAATTTTAGGAGATAGCTCGGGCATCGATACGGATAAAGATTTAAAGCTTTTACAGCAAGAACTACCCTCGGCTTACATTCAAACTCTCATCCATCCCACTAAAGAAAAACTCAGCGGCGAACTTTGGGAACAAGAATGGGATCTCCTCTTTTTTGCCGGTCATAGTTCTAGCGAAGATGAAGACTTTAGCGGCAAATTTCAGATAAACGAGACTGAAAGTTTAACAATTGATGAGTTAAAATACGCTCTGAATAATGCTATAGAACGGGGTTTAAAACTGGCATTGTTTAATTGCTGCGATGGCTTGGGTTTGACGAGAGAATTGGCTAATTTACTTCCAGCGACGGTGGTAATGCGAGAAAAAGCGCCAGGTGAAGTGGCTCAGAAGTTTTTAGAATATTTTCTTAAAGCTTTTGCAAAAAAGGAAAAGTCTTTAACGGATGCGGTGCGAGAAGCGAGGGAAAGGTTGCGGGAAATGGAGGGTAAGTATGCTTGCGCCAGTTGGCTGCCGGCTATTCTTCATAACCCGGCGGAATTTATGCCGAGTTGGCGCAGTTTGTTGGGGGAGTCTGAGGACAATCGGTGGCAAGCAGCCCAAAGTGTGTGGGGAATCGCCCTAGACAACCTGCTGTCTTGGCAAGATTTTTTTCCTTCGTTACAAATTTCTTTGCTATTCAGAGAAATAGCTATAATATTAAACCAAGCTTTCGTTAGAATTAGCGATTTTTACTCTCTCGTTAAGCGGCAAGCTACGATTTTCCTTCTTGACATTACCGGAAAGTACCAAAGCATAGTCGATTTTTGCATTTTTAACTGCGATCGCAACACCGCCTTTTTTTACATAGAAAAGCACAAACAAAAATACTTTAACCCAGAAATGTTGAATCTTGTTACAAAACTTAACATTTTTAGTTGTAAAAGCCCATAATTTCCAACTTTCATTGATTTTTAAAGAGCCGTTCAAACCAATGAATATAGCTGATATTTTCATGCATAAACGTCTGAATATAGTGAAGTTTAAATAGTAAATTCTCATCAAATTCAGGAGCTACTTTTACTAACTTTAGAATCAAATATGCTATTAAACAAACATAAATTTGAATGGTGACTCCATTAAGATTTTTGGTAATTAATTTATCGAGTTTGAGATGCATTTTTAAAAATTTCCACAGCAATTCTATCTGCCACCTTTTTTTAGACATGTCGGCAATTTCTTCATTACTAAATCCGCCGTTTTCTTCAAAATCAACATTGGTTACTAATCGATACTCTTCTGGCGGCCCGTTGCTTGAACGATACCTATTTTTTACGACTGACTCGATATCTTCCTTCTGCCCTGGGCGAACAGTCTCTCGAATCTTTTGAAAAACTGGCAGAAGGCGTTAATAACTTGCAAATTGAACTGGGGCAAACGGCAATTTTAGCAGGCATTTTAGACGGGAAATATAGCAAGGAGGAAAAACGAGCGATCGCCTCTACTTGCTTGAGTAAATTCTGCGGCAGCGAAGTCTCCCCAGAAGCATTAACCGCCAACGAATTTTTAGGCAGTCAATTCTATTTTTACCCCCAACCCGTAACCGTAAAACTGTTTAACGAACTTGCCGTCGAAGCGGTCAATTTAACTTGCGTCTTTCTCTACGAAAACGAGACCACCGAACGCCAAGCAGATAAAGTTTACCGAAGTTTTCAAAACCTGCTCTGGAGCTACCATAAAATTCACTTTTTCTATTCCCAAAGCGTTTTATTAAAAAAGCTTTTGGGAATAGAATATGCCGCCCTGGAACGTTTAACCGAGGAATATGCAGAAAACAAATTAAGCAGTAAAGCTGGGAAAGAGCTACCTTACAATTATTTAGAATACCAGAAACAATTATCTTTTTTGGGAGACCAATTGCAATTAGTGGAAGTTAATTCCAATAACTATGGAGAAGGTCTCCGCCAAATGGAAAAAGACACGGGAGAAAAAGCACCGCAATTTTTGGCAGAATTTGAGAAAATCAACAGATTTTATCGGGAGCAAATGAAAAGCAATATCGCCTTTATGAGTCCGGCGATCGCTATCTTTGAAAAGCTGATGTTAAGCGTACAAACTCAAATTAATCTAGAGGAAGCAGAAACTCGCCAAAAACAACTGCGCCAGCAAGCAAAGTTAGGTCAAATTATCGCCGGAGTGGGAAGCGCGATCGCTCTTCTACAAATTCTCACCCCACTACTGGTCGCAACTTTACCACCATCTCCAATAAATTTATGGTTGGCGGCGGGTGGCAGTCTTATTGCCAGTGTTGGTATGGGGTGTGGAATAGGCGCGATCGCTCTTCGGTGGTTGACAGATGGTTAGAGAGTTTGTAGTAATCGATGAGCGCGATTTAGCTCGAACTTGAATCGCTAAAGCGATTACTACGAACTATCGCTGAAGCGATTACTACGAACTATC